>JAPULM010000341.1 GCA_027294925.1 bacterium | reverse complement strand
TGAGGGTGATCAGCTCATCCGGTTGGTATTCGGTGAGTGCTTTGTGTAGGATTTGATAGCCGCCAAGCGAGCGGTACGTTTCGAGTCTCCACAAGTTAGGCGTACCCACATGACGGGTTATAATTTTTTCCATCATCATATTGATCCTACTTCAGTACGGCCCAGATGGCGGCTTGACCGGTATCTTAGGCAGGCAGTTCCTGCAATATCCGATCGAGTTTTTCCTCTGTAAGATGCGTGTAGAGTGCCTCATTAATAAACATCATCGGTGCCTTGTCACAGGCCGCCAGACACTCCATACCTTGCAGGGTGAAGCGTCCATCAGGTGTGGTTTGACCTGCCGAAATGCCCAGTTTATTTTCCAAAAACCGTAGTAACGGGCGAGCACCGTTCAGCGAGCAAGGCAGGTTAATACACAATTGAATGAGATGTTTCCCTTGTGGCGCGGTGGGGAACATGGTGTAAAACGTCGCCACCCCTTTGACGTCCACCAGGGACACCTGTAACAGGTCGGCGACCGCCTGGCAAGCCTCATCGTCGAGGTAAGGAAGCTCTTTCGCCGCCAGGTGTAAAGCTGGCAACAAGACGGCACGCCGAGTCGGGTAACGGTCGAGTAACGTGGCGATTTTTTGTTGGCTCTCCTGCGAGAGTTGAACGGCCATGACCGACTTATTCCTTCTGTTACTAAACGGGTATGCGCTTATCGATCATTCTCGCCTGCGATCATATTAATGCTGCCAAAGGTGGGGACAATATCGGCCACCATGCCACCTTTAATCATCTGTTGCAACCCCTGCATCAAAGCAAAGCAGGGCGGGCGCACCCGGCAACGATAAGGTCGTCCTGTGCCATCGCTGATGATGTAGAAACCCAGTTCGCCGTTGGCACCTTCAACAGGGAAATAGGCCTCGCCAGCCGGCGGCTGGGTGCCTTCGATAATCAGCTTGAAATGATTCATCAAGCCTTCAATGGTGCCATACACATCCGCCTTCGACGGCATGGTCATACGGGTGTCGTCGAGCTGCACCGGGCCTTCAGGCATTTGCGCCATGCACTGCTCGACGATACGCACACTTTGCCGGATTTCCTCCATGCGCACCAAGTAGCGGTCATAGTTATCGCCCTGCTCGCCTAGCGGCACCTCAAAATCAAGCCGTTCGTAAACCAGGTAAGGGTTGGCTTTACGCACATCGTAATTGACCCCGGTAGAGCGCAGCACCGGCCCGGTAAAGCTCAGGGCGATGGCATCTGGTGAACTAATCATACCAGTGCCCCGCATCCGATCGTAGAAAATGCGGTTTTTTTGTAACAACTGTTCAACGTCGTGCATGGCGCTATGCAGGGCCTGGAAAACCTGTTGTAGGCCTGCCGGGAAGGTTGCCGGTAAGTCCGCCATCACACCGCCCACACGGGTATAGGTGGTGGTCAGACGCGCGCCGCAGATACTCTCGATCAAACGCCAAACTTCTTCGCGTGCCTTAATGAAATAGAAAAATACCGAAAAAGCACCCATTTCCATCGCATTGGCGCCGACGCAGGTGAGATGGTCGGTGATGCGCGACAGTTCACTGACGATGACTCGGACATATTGACAGCGTTCCGGGGTTTCAACATCGAATAGTTTTTCTACCGCCAACACATAGGCCACGTTGTTAATCAGCGGTGATACGTAATTCAGACGGTCGGTGTAAGGGATCACCTGCGTATAGGTATGACTCTCCGATTCCTTCTCGAAGGCTCGATGCAGATAACCTATTTCGGTGTCGCCGTCAAGGATGGTTTCACCGTCGAGTTCTAAGGTCAGATGAATGACCCCATGCATGGCCGGATGCGACGGTCCCATATGGAGGAGCATATGACGCGTTTCGCCGCCTTGTTCATGCAGCTTATTTTCGTAAAACGAGGGATCAAACGCATTGTGGTCCAGTGGCTGCTCTTTTTCTTGCGGATAATCCTTGCGTAGCGGGTGCCCCTCAAAACCTTCGTACAGCAGAATGCGGCGCAAGTCCGGGTGACCGTCGAAGGTTAAGCCAAACATATCGTAAACTTCACGCTCAAACCAATTGGCGCCTTTCCATACCGGCATCAAGGAATCGATATGCGGATCCGCTTCCGGCACCGGGGCTTTCAAGCGCAGGCGCTGATTGTGCGACGACGAGTATAAATGCGCCACCACTTCGTAACGCGGCGTACGACCCATCGGCAGGTAATCGACCGCCGTCACATCCATCAAGAAGTCATAGCGTAAATCGGCATCATCGCGTAGAAAGTGCGACATTTCACGCCACGACTCACGGCTAACGGTGACCGTGTCATCGCCATGATCGGCATGATGTGCCAACACAGCCTGCGGAAATTGCTGTTGCAGCTTGGTTAACGTCTTAGAGGCCTTAGAGGCGTTCGACATGACGGAGCTCCAAAAGGGCAGCGCTCAGTCCCATTCCAGGGCGCCGCGTTTCCATGCGTAAAGCAAGCCGATGGTTAACACCAGAAGGAAAGAGAAAGCTTCAATCAACCCGACGATCTCCAGCTCCCGGAACAGCACCGCCCAGGGATAGAGAAATGCAACTTCAATATCAAAAATAATAAACAGCATCGCCAGGACGTAAAATTTGATCGAAAATTGCGTGCGGGGCTGGGCAATGGGCTCCATACCGCACTCGAAAGTAGCCGCTTTGACCGGATTTGGACGCCGCGGACCAATAAAGCGTGAGGCGCCCAATAAAGCTAGACACATCAGGGCGCCAAACAAAAAAGTAAGAAAGAGAGGCAGCATGGTCATCGCGCAGGTTCTCCACTTGTGTCCGGCCACTGAGCTGCGAGATTCGCCGGCGGTTGCCGGTATGGTTGCACGGCGAGTTTACGCTCGATGCGCATCTGCTCAAGTAAGTGTCGCGAGGCGGCATCTGTCTTGCGTAGAAACGTATTGGGATAGATACCAATCCAAAACATCAAGAGAAGGATCGGAACCATCAAGGTGATCTCGCGGCCGGACAAATCGGTTAGATTGCGGTTTTCAGCATGGGTGATCTCGCCAAACATCATGCGCTGATACATCCATAACATGTAGACAGCGCCTAGAATGATACCAATGGTGGCAAGCACGGCGAAGCCTGGTGACCTTTCAAAGGTCCCGAGGAGAATCAGAAACTCACCGACAAAGCCGTTCAGGCCTGGCAGGCCAATGGATGAAAGCACGACGATCAGCAGGAAGACGGCAAAGATCGGGACTTGCCGCCATAAGCCGCCATAGTCGGCGATTAGATGTGTGTGGCGGCGATCGTAAAGCATTCCCACCAGTAGAAACAGGGCACCCGTGCTCAGCCCGTGATTGACCATTTGAATGATGCTGCCTTGTAGCCCCGCCAAGGTGCCGGAAAAGACGCCGAGCATGACAAAACCAAGATGACTGACGCTGGAATAGGCCACCAATTTCTTGGCGTCAGTTTGCACCATCGCCACCAGAGCGCCATAAATAATACCAATTACCGCAAGGCATGAAATCAGCCAGGCATAATGTGCCGATGCCTCCGGAAACAGGGGCAGACTGAAGCGAATGAAACCATAGATACCCATCTTTAGCAACACCCCGGCCAGAAGAACGCTGCCAGCAGTCGGCGCCTCGACATGGGCATCCGGCAGCCAGGTGTGAAACGGGAATAAGGGTACCTTGATAGCAAAGCCGAGGAAGAAAGCGATGAAGAGCAGCTTTTGCTGCGCCAACGTGAGGGGCAGCCGGTACAAGTCAAACAAGTAAAACGATAGCTCTCCTGTATGGTTTCTGTTGATAAAATACAGTGCCAAGATACCAATCAACATCACGGCGCTACCCGCCATGGTGTAGAGCACGAATTTGACCGTTGCATAGATGCGCCGCTGCCCACCCCAGATACCGATCAAGAAATACATCGGGATGAGCATCGCTTCCCAGAAGATGTAGAACAAAAAGATGTCTAGTGCGAAGAAGACGCCTAACATGCCGGTTTCAAGCACCAAAACGGCAATGGCGAACTCTTTGACTTTGGTTTGAATGCTACCCCACGCTTCAAGCAAGGCAATGGGGGAGAGAAAGGTCGTCAACAGAATGAGTGGTAAGCTGATGCCGTCGACGCCGATATGGTAATAGATGCCTAAAGTACCGATCCATGGCACCCGTTGGGCAAACTGCATTTGCGGCAAATCGGCATCAAAAATGACATAAAGAATGAACGAAACGACAAAGGTTAGCAGCATGACCACCAGTGCACAGGCGCGGATTGCCGTGTGGCGCTGGCTGGGGAAACCCAACAGCACAAGAGCGCCGAGTAGCGGCAAGAAAAGAATCACGCTTAGCAGAGGAAAGGACATTAAACCCTCACCTACGAATAAGACCAGAGCACGACCAGGGCGCCAATCATCATCCACCAGGCATAGGTCCGGGCGTGACCGGTTTGCAGCAAGCTCATCCCGCTACTCAGTAGCCGGATAAAATCGCCTGTCATATTCACCATGCGGTCAATGATTTTAACGTCGACGAAACCCCAGAAGATGGTGTCGGAAAATTTGTAGATGGGACGAATGATGACGGAATGGTACGCCTCATCAACATAGTAGTTGTTAACCAACAGGGTGTAAAAACCGCTGAGACGTTGCGCCAGTGGGTCCGGCGTTGGCAAGCCGGAAGCATACAGACTGCGAGCCCACCACCATCCGGCCAGGGCCAGGGCAAGCGAGATCAACATCAGTGGCACATCCGGCCAGAAGCCGAAGGCATGATGGACGCCGGCTAACTGCACAGCAGGCTCGAAAACGGGCGCCAGCAAACGATGTAACAAACCGCTTTCCGGTGGAAAGCCGAGCACCAGACCGCCAACAATAGACAATATACCCAGCAGCATGAGCGGGATGCGCATGGCAGCGGGCGCTTCATGAACATGCGCTACAACTTCAGGTTCAACTCGCGAGGTGCCGTAAAAGGTCAGATACAGTAGTCGGAACATATAGAATGAGGTCAGAAAAGCGGTGCACAACGCCACCAGCCACCACAGGATATTGATCCCACCCGTTTTGATGGCGCCGGCTAAAATTTCGTCTTTACTCCAGAATCCGGCGAACGGAAAGATACCGGCGATCGCTAGTGTGGCAACTAGCATGGTCCAGTGCGTAGTGGGCAAGAGGCGGCGTAGATTGCCCATTTTACGCATATCTTGCTCTTCGTGCAGGGCATGGATAACGGACCCGGCACCGAGAAACAGCAAGGCTTTGAAAAAGGCGTGGGTAACCAGATGGAAAATGCCGGCGGTGTATGCCCCAATGCCGACAGCAAACACCATGTAGCCCAACTGACTGATGGTCGAATAGGCCAGCACGCGCTTGATGTCCATCGCAACCAGGGCCATGCTGGCGGCAAATAAAGCGGTCAGGATGCCAATCAAAGCGACAATGCCGCCGGCGGCTGGCGCCACGGTAAACAGCACCGCCGAGCGTGCCATCATATAAACCCCGGCGGTAACCATGGTCGCGGCATGAATTAAAGCGCTTACCGGAGTGGGACCTTCCATCGCGTCCGGTAGCCAAACGTAGAGCGGTAGTTGCGCCGATTTGCCAACCGCACCCATAAACAACAAGAGCGCAATCGCCGTCAGGACGCCGCCACTGATCTCGGCATGGTTGAGCTGCAGCTGCGTTTGCACCTGCAGAAAGTCAGAGGTTTGGAAGGTGACGAACAGCAACAACATGGCCAGAATAAAGCCAACATCTCCAATCCGATTGACAATAAAGGCTTTTTTGCCGGCATCTGCGGCACGCTGCCGGGTGTACCAGAAGCCAATCAGCAGGTAGGAGCAGATTCCTACCAACTCCCAGGCCACATAGAGAAGCAGGAAATTGTCGGCCAACACCAAGGTCAACATGGCAGCGGCAAAGAGGGAGTGGACGGCGAAGTACCAACCGAACTTGGGGTCGCCGTGCATATAGCCCAAGGAGTAAACCTGCACCATCAAAGCGACGAAGGTGACCAAACCCAGCATCACCAGGGTCAGGGGATCTATGAGGATGCCCCAAAACAGCTCCAAATCGGCGGCGTGGAACCATGATTGCTGGTAGGCGCAGGTCAGCGATTCCGTGTGCTCACTGATTAAACAGTTGTTGGTAGCTGACGACGCGC
>JAPULM010000340.1 GCA_027294925.1 bacterium | reverse complement strand
GCAGGTCTTTGGGCTCTGTCCAGGGATAGGTGCGTCACTTCGGCCTTCGGCACCAGCTCTACGATGTCCATGGAAGTCTGGTATGGGTGCGCTGGCGTGTCATCCGGCATGACCAGCATCGGCGTCTGGCACGAACGCGCGAAGTCGCGTGACACGCTATACACGAAGTCAGGCTGGACACGGTAGAGGTTGTGCAGGTACGATTCAACGGTCTCCATGGTGACGTCAGGCCGCTGGGCACGCAGCTCGGGGGCCCAGCCATCAAGGCCGGAGTTGTACATAACATCCGGGTCCTCCGGCCGGTGCCCGACCGGCTGGCACAGCACGCTGGCCAAGACGCGGTCGGGTGCCCGCTCCATGAGCTTGAAGCCAAAAGGGCCACCAATGCAGTAGCCCATGTAGAAGAACTGCTGGATACCCAGGTGGTCCATCAGTCCCAGTTGGTCGTCGGCGAACGCTCCCCACGAGTCGTCGACCGGGATCGGCCCGCTGGACTCGCCGCCGATGGCGTTGCGCTGGTCCATCGTGATGCAACGAAACTCGTTTTTAAACGCCTCCATGGCGCTGAACACTGCGGTCGCCCAATTGCTGGCCCGTGAGTTCAAGCCCCCGCCGGGGGTGACCAGGAGCGGGAAGCCGGAGCCGGCCTCTTCGTAACGGATGCGGACGTCGCCCGTTTCATAAAACGGCATGGCGTCTCTCCTTAACAGGGGTGTGAAAGAAGGCTGATTTCCAAGCCTAAGTCTCGGTGCGAGCATATCATCTCTGCAAGTAACGCGTCTATTTTTGGGGTTTTCGCATAAAACCACCCTTTCCCGCTGCCCTAAGGTTCGCGGCCACCAATTCCAACCTCAGCCAAAATTCAGCTTGAGTCCCGGCTCGGGCCACTGCATCACGCCCAAACAGCCCGAGTCCGACAACGTGATGTACGCAGTATACATGTCGGCGCCGCCAAAGCAAATGTTGGTCGGATACACATCCGGCATCTTGACCTCACGCACGACATCGCCCTGCGGCGAGAACTCCGTAATATAGCCGGTGGTGAGGGTCGCAACGGCGATGTTGCCGTTCGCCATCACCGCTAAACTGTCGAAGCGTGCCTTACCCGGCAGCCCAGCCATCACGCGGCCACTGTGCGGGTAGAACGATTCGGGTGCCCGGAGAACCCCCGGCGCCTCAATGTCGAATGCCCACAACCGGGCCCCTTCGGTGTCCGCGGCGTAGAGAGTCTTGCCATCCGGGGAGAGACCACATCCATTGGGGCTCAATATCGGAAACGCCAGCTCCACAATCTTCGATCCATCCGGCAAGGCGTAATACAAGCCCCCATGGTCGCGATGACGCGCATACCGCTTGCCGAGATCCGTGAAATAGAAGCCGCCATGCACATCGAACACCAGATCATTCGGGGCCGATAACTTGTTACCGTTGCACTCGGTGTACAGCGTGGTGTGTTGCCCGGTTTTCGGGTCAATGCGTTGGATGGAACCGAACTTGTAGTCGGGGTGAGGGCCTTGCCCCATCGACGTGCCTTCGACATACCGGCTACCGCCATTGTTGCACAGATAGAACGCACCGTCAGGACCGAGCGCGAGGCCGTTGGGGCCACCTGCCGTGTTCGAGAACACGCTGGTGGTGCCATCTGGGGTGACCCGCGAGCAGCGACCGTGGCGGATTTCCGTTAGCACCACCGAGCCGTCTTCACAGACCACAGGGCCTTCCGGGAAGCCCAATCCAGTAGCAACAATGGTGACATCGCTCATGACGTTCTCCTTCCAATGGATGTTTTGCCGATCGCTCTAGCAGCTCGCGGCATGTTGTTAGCATGTATTCGGGTCTGTCGCATCGTACATTGCATCAGCCCATCGAGGAGACGCATGGGTCGGCTTTAGATGAGGCTGCGATCGATTGTTGATCTGCGACGCATCACGCTTGACCCAGCGGAATTCGGTGGTATGATCGATGGAGAGGCTTCATGCAAAAGAAGTTCTTCGACATCGTGATCACGCAGCGAATTGCGCAGATACCAGCGGACGCCGCTCGCGATAATCTCGGCTTCGACGTGTCGCTATTCAAATGGCGACGGCATTGTCATGGGAGGCATCCAGTGGTCTGGGTGCCGCGCTGCACGATCCGTTTTATCATATCACCGGTAGTTTTTGCAACAGAACCTGGAGAGGCAGGACAAGACAAGAGGAACGAGACGTTGGCACATGACAGATTTGGTCTACGATGGGGCCTCGCTGGGGGCACGACACTCGCCACCGTCGAGGAAGCGCGAGAAGCGGCGAGATTCGCCGAAGCGTCGGGGTTCGATGGGCTATGGATTTCTCATGGGATGGCGGTCGACCCCATTGTGGCTCTCGCCTGCGTTGGCGCAGAGGCACCGACCCTCAAAGAATTCGGCACCTCTGTGGTGCCGCTTTACGGGCGGCATCCGATCGGCTTAGCGCAGCTGGCAATGACCGCCCAAACCGCACTGAGGGGGCGCTTCACGCTCGGCATCGGCGCTGCGTCCAAACAGCAGGCCGAGGATCGAATGGGACTCGCCTGGGATCGGCCGTTTTCGTTTACGCGCGATTTCGTTCATGGCCTTCAGCCGTTGCTGGCGAGCCAGGCGGCTCATGTGGTTGGCGACCAGCTGACCACCCGGGCCAAACTCGACATCGCTGCTCCAGACACCCCCATCCTCCTGGCCGCCCTTGGCCCACGCATGTTGCGATTCGCCGGGGAGCGAGTCGAAGGCACCACCCTTGGCCAATGCGGACCTCGAACGATCGCCAACTATGTGTTGCCGCACTTGGACGCAGGTGCCGAAGCCGCCGGTCGCGAACGCCCGCGTGTCATGGCGCTTGTCCGGATATGCGTGACTGAGGACCACAGCGGCGCTTTCGCGTTTGCCAAAGCGATCTCCGCCCGTTACCAGGCGTTTCCGTCCTATGCGAAGGTGCTTGAAAAAGAAGGCTTAGCGGACCCGGCCGATCTTCATCTCATCGGAAGTTGGCAACAGGTACTCGACGGACTGGCGGCTTATGCTGAAGCAGGCGCCAGTGATCTGCGCATAGAGGTGGCAGCTCACACGGAGGCTGCTCGTGATGCG
The DNA here is from genome assembly GCA_027294925.1 of bacterium. Next base: position 1,984 of record JAPULM010000340.1, on the reverse strand, counting down.
ACACGCATAGCGCTCGCCGACTATCTCAGCTCGTAGCTCTCTTGAGCCGATACAGGCTGGCAGCCACATGGCGCATACAGTCATCCACGCTTGCCAACGGGAACCCCTTGGTGCCCTTCCAAGAGATCATTATCGAAAATATCCATCATGTTATGCGTGCTAGAGTTGCACATAAGCTGATATGAGGTCTGTTACCGTGATAATGCCTTCGACAACGTTGCCCGCACGGACAACGGGCAAGCAACCGAGCCGTTGCTCCAGTAAGCGCTGCCCGGCATCTGCCACCGGGGTATCCTGCTGTACGGTGAGAACTGGCGTGGTCATGATGCGTTGCACCTGAAGGGCTTCGAGCTGCTCGGGCGCTTCGTATACGTCGAACTGGGCAAGGCGCGAGGCACTTGCCTGACGCACATCGCGATCGGTAACGATTCCCACCAGCTTCTGCTCCTGGGTGACCACCGGCAGATGACGAATACGTGCTTCTTGCATGCGGTCATGCGCGGTGTGAACGAAGTCCTCTGGGGTCACCGTGAGGAGCTCGGTGTGCATGTAATCTTTGACGGTCAAGGAATCTCCAGCCGGCACAGCGGCCGCCAGAAACCCCCGTAACATATCAAGTTCGGTAACGATACCCACCAACTTCTCATCGTCCACAACCGGTAGACAGCCATAGTGAGTTTGCAAGAGCTGATGGGCGGCATCCACCGCGTCGGCCGTCGAGCTGATGGTTTTCACTGGCGTGGTCATACAGGTCTCGACCGCGATCGTGTCCAGGAGCTGAGCAATTTCGGCTGGGCCCAAGGTGGTGACGGCAGAGGGCAGCGCGTCCCGAAGGTCACGATCGGTGAGTAAGCCGATGAGATGCGTTTGTGCCACCACCGGGAGATGCCTAACGCGGTGCTCCTGCATCCGGTGTTGCGCCTGGGCAAGTGACATATCGGCGGTGGCGGTATGGACGGTCTTCCGCATCATGTCGACAACCTGCATATCGATTCCTCCTCATGACCCATTTAGATTAGGATTTCCATCGTTGAGCCATGGCGCAACGATGGCCTGTCTCCGTCTGATCCTCACCACGCCGACATCTCGCCTCATGCATATGCAGATACACTTGATATGTTTTGTAACTCTAACGCTACGCCTGATAAACTTTTCAACGTGTGCCAGAGTTGGGCTTGGGTCCCCAACGGGCGGTGCTCAAGGAGCAGGAACAATCAATGCTGTGGGGGTTTACGATGATGGCAGTCTACTGACTTGTTACCCGCTAGAATACGAACACACCGGACAAATCGACCTCGAAGAATGGGCCCCCCACCCTCAGCGGTCCCGCGGCCCTTGAACCGAGAAACCCTTAAGATGCAACCTTACCCCATCCTGAGCGGCATGTCTAGGCCGCGTATTTCTGCACTAAATCTTGCTGTGCGCCGCGCTGAGGGCAGCCAGCGTCGCGACCGAAGGGTGGCCGTTTTCTCCTTCGATAACCGCATACGAATCAGACCTGATACCTTGATGCCCAGCTTGCGGAACTCTCCGACGAGGCGAGGTGAACCCCACGTTGTATTGGATTACCACATGTCCCGATCACAGCCTCTAATTCCCTTTCACCTACAGGGCCTGGGCGCACTGAATGTCCTATCCTCCCAAAATTTAGCCGGAAGAATGCGCGAAAATTCTGTACATTACCCATTGCGACAATAGGCTAGATATGGCTTAATATTGATGCTTTAAGATCATCGAGTGTCAGGGCGGAGCCCTACCGATCTGAAGTAGAAAGAAAATGGTGAGCATGGCTGAACTTACATCTGCGCAGCAGCATCTTCTCAGCGCACAAACGATAGATGGCGGCCAACCCAGGAGCCTTTTTAGAACCCCGATTAGTACCTGGAAGATGTTTTTTCAGCACCTTCCTGTTCAAGGTCTGCGCATCGCAAGTAACAAAAGAGAAGCTGAGGACATCGTGCATGTTCCTGGGCTTTTAACAGTA
>JAPULM010000034.1 GCA_027294925.1 bacterium | reverse complement strand
ATGTATAAGGTAGCGGATTTCGCTGCCAAGACCAGAACCGTGCCCAAAGTCCTGGTGTTTTCCACTGCAACGGATCGGGCCGTCACCTTTGGTCTGAGCCTTTCGCAGGTAGCCCAAGTGATGCAACCGCCCCCGATCCTGGCCGTGCCGGGGAGTGCAGACTATGTCCTAGGACTGGTCGAGTGGCGTGGTGTCCCACTGGTAGTAATCGATCTCCTCAGACGTTTGGGAGATACCGAGTCCCCGGTGGCGACTGATGGTCGATTGCTGGTGGCGCGGGCCGCAACGACGCGAGCCTGCGTCGGTTTCTTTGTGTCTCCCCAATGCCGGATACTCAGCTTGTCCAGACTGCATCACGCCAGCAGCCACCAGGTCCCACTACAAGAATCATTGCTCAGAGGGCAGTTTGAGCTGGAAAACGAGACACTGGTAATTCCGGACATCGATCGATTACTCGTCCCCAACAACGACTGCGCAGGGTGACAAGATGCCATATGGTGAAGAATCTGGAGTCATGATTTGCGCTCATCACATGCCAATATACCGTCGTCTGTGACACAGGGGATGAATGTGACGAAGCCGGCCACAAATTTTCGCTCCTGGCGCATCTCAAACGGTGTTGGGATAGGCGCATATGCCTGTCCCACAAGATGGCAAAATAGATGTCTAGGTACTTAGGAGATTGCCCATGCATTCTATCGTCCGCATGAACAACTGGCCTATCGCCGTCAAATTGCTTGCAGCTATACTACTCGTCACGTTGGTACCACTAGGGGTGTTGGGTTACCTCGAGTTTCGTACGATTCGGCAAGAGCAGTTACGCACAACGGCGGCAAATCTGCGCGCAGAAGCGGAGAAGGTGAGTAGCCTCGTCGCCGAGCTGCTGGCCGAAAAACTTGCTGTGCTTCGCTCGCTGACTGTCAGCGATACCGTGCGGCACACTTTACAGGAGCGCAACGCCGGGTACAAAGGCTCGCAGGAGGAAATCGTAGCTGCACTTCTGGCGCTGGATCAAACCTGGGGCACAGGCTCCGATACTGAACCATTAATCGCCACTACGCTATCCAGAGATCCCCAGGTTAACCCCGTTACCCATCTGTTGGCCAACTACAAGGTCGCCTTTGCTGGCTATGCTGAGCTCGTGATCACTGATGGGCACGGTGGGACAGTAGGTTCCACTGATCGCTTGTCAAAGTACTACCAGGCCGACGAAGCCTGGTGGAAGGCGGCCACCCACAGCGGGCAGGGAGCCATGTATATCAGCGATCCCAAGTTCGACGAGCGGACGCATGTCCCGGCGTTATTCATGGCGCTACCGATTTTCTCCGAGTTAGAGCAGGACAGGATCATCGGTGTGGTGCGCAGCACGGTTACCCTCGATGCTGTGGTGCGGCTGCTTGCGGCTATCCATATCGGTGACAGCGGTCGAGTCATGTTGCTCAACAAACAAGGAGGGGTGATTGCGGATCCCAACGGCGCCCCCGCAGTGCAACTCCCGCAACCTCTGATTGAGCAGCTGGCCACAGAGCGAGGCAGCATTATATACGGCCTCAAGGGTGCTGCGAACGAGCCTACTGACTTCACGATGTTTGGCAGTGCAAGATTGCGCTTAGCCGAGGCACAAGGCAGACAGGAGCGCGCCCAGGCGCTGCAGAAGCTGGGTTGGATTACCGTCGCCCGTCAGCCCATGACCAAAGCATTGGCTCCAGCTCTAGGGCTTGTTCGCAAGCTGGTGCTGCCCATCAGCATCATTGCTATCATGATCACCGTTGTGGCTTATCTCTTGGCTCGGCGACTCACCCGCCAGGTGGATCGCATTCGGACATTAGCCGACGCAATCGGCAGGGGTGATTATGATGCACGCGCGGAGGTACTATCTGGGGATGAACTCGGTGCCATGACCACCGCCCTCAACAGTATGCTCGACAATACCCTGTCAATGGTCCAGTACCGAGCCGAGAGTGAGTCTATGCAGACCTCTATTTTCAAGCTGCTGAACGAGGTGTCCGATGTGGCCGAGGGAGATCTGACCGTGGAAGCAGAGGTCACAGAGGATGCGACCGGGGCCATCGCGGATTCCTTCAACCATATGATCCACGAATTGCGTCGGATCGTCACCCAGGTGCAGAACGCTAGCCTCCAGGTCAGCTCCTCCGTCACTCAGATTCAGGCCACGACCGAACGTCTGGCCGAGGGCAGCACTGCCCAGTCGGGGCAAATCGTTGATAGCTCTGCCGCCCTGGATGAGATGGCTGTCTCCATCCAACAAGTGTCCGAGCACGCTGCGCTCTCCGCTACGGTGGCCGAGCAGGCGCTGGCCAACGCCACACGGGGGGCCTCCGCGGTGCAAAATACCATCGAGGGCATGAACCGTATCCGCACGCAGGTGCAGGAGACGGGCAAGCGCATTAAACGCCTGGGAGAACGCTCCCAAGAGGTTGGTGAAATCGTACAAATGATTGGCGATATTGCCGATCGCACCAGCATTCTGGCCCTCAATGCGTCGATTCAGGCAGCCAGAGCCGGCGAAGCGGGGCGTTCTTTTGTCGTCGTGGCCGAAGAGGTGGAGCGTCTTGCTGAACGCTCTGCAAACGCCACCAAGCAAATTGCCGGCCTGGTCAATACTATCCAGAGTGAAACGAACGAGGCGGTCATGGCAATGGAGGAAAGTACCCATGAAGTGGTGCAGGGTTCCCAAGTTGCAGACCAAGCAGGACAGGCTCTAGGCGAGATTGAAAGCGTCACCCATCGGTTGGCTGAACTGATCCAGTCCATTTCGCTCGCGGCTTCCCAACAGGCTCGAGGTTCGGAAAACCTTTCGAAAGCCATGGGAGAGATTTCTGAGGTGACCCAGCAGACGGCGGCGGGAACGAAGCAAGCAGCCTCGTCAATTAGCCATCTCGCAGCCTTTGCCGACGAACTGCGGAATTCCGTAAGCACCTTTAAGCTGCCAACCACATGATTCGGCCAGAGCAGCGTGGACAGCGCGCCCCAGGTCGGTTCATACTGCGACCGCTCAGTAAAAAGGCGGACGAGGTATTGTACACATGAATAAGACAGCAAGATTTTTGGGTCATCTCAAGCCCTTGAACGTCTTCACAAGCATCGCGAGCAGTAGGCGCAACAAGTTGCTGTGTGCCTTTCTGGTCATGACAGGTTTGATCATCGTCCTGAGTGTTCTTACCTGGTTGAATCAGGCAAAAGCTCAAGCCAAAATTGACGACATCGCCGCAGTCGATTTCCGGCTTGGCCGGCTGGGTTTAGAGATTGGCAACACCATACAGACAGCCCAAGGGTATCAAAAAGACTACCTGCTCCAGTATCAGCAGCTGGGTGTCGAGAAAGCCCGTGCCGTGTACCTGAAGAACTTCCAAACCGCTGTGGCTCGCATACACCAGAAGACCGGCGAGATCAAACATGTGGCCATCGATCCGCAAGACCTCGAGGCCGTGGACACCATTGATCGGGCCATTGATGCGTACCAGACCGCTTTTGAGTCAGTTGTGACCTGGTTACAAAATCGGGCCGGTTTCGCAGCCCTCCTCCCGGCGCAGGTCCACTCCATCGACCGTGGTATCCAAGCCGTGGGCTCACCGGCGCTGCAGATTCTCATGCTGAAGATACGACAACATGAGAAGGATTTTTTCTTGCGGGGCGATATAACGTCAGCCAACCGATTGCATACCTTAGTGGAGCAGTGCAAGGAGGCTATCGCTCTGGCGAGATTAAACAAGGATCAAACGGCCGCACTTATGGCTAAATTGGCAACCTATCGAGGTGCATTTGATCAGGTGGTGCAGGCTGACCAGGCGGTTCAGGAGCGGCAGAAAACATTAGAGAGCCAGGTCACGACGATACAATCGCTCTTAGCCCATATGGAGAGAAAGAGCGTCGGGCGTGAGGCCAGGACGCGACAAGAGCTCATGGCTATTGGCCGAGAGATGAGATGGATTGAAAGCGTTGGAGCCGTAGCCATCATCCTCGT
>JAPULM010000339.1 GCA_027294925.1 bacterium | reverse complement strand
CATGTCGCGGATGCCCATCTGCTCAATGACACCAAGGAGTAAGGGCACATTGTTGATCTGTTCATTGTTGAGGAGGAGAGGAGAGGGAGACTGATCCATCGTCGGTGCTATGACAAGGCCCATGGTACGTGTGCTAACCTCTTGATTAGGTTGACAAAATACACCGTCATCCCCTGCTGTGGGACGCCGTCTAACCATGCTACCACATCGTGCCTGAACTGAGGGATCAATTTACGCGAATCATAAGCTCGTATGTAGCATTATACTACTGAGTGCTTATCAGGCTCTCAGGGAACGGATATGTACTCTGCAAAAGACTCGGGTTCTGGGATGGGTAGGCCATCCTCGATGAGTCCTTGCACATGCATCTGAATGGCTTCGTGCATATTCCTTTCGATGTCTTCGCGGGTCTCGCCTGTTGCTACGCAGCCCGGAAAATCCGGCGAGTAGGCAGAATAGTTTTCGTTGGCTTTCTCGATTACTACAAGGAAGCGGTGCATCGTTACCTCCCTCCCTCACTGTCCGGTGAGCGACAACATGCTGATAGGCAGCGCCTCTGCTTCCAGGCGTGACAGGTCAACTATCTTGCTGGCATGGTCAATGTCTATGCCGACTAGCTGGCCTTCGGCGTCAAAATCAAGCACGACGCCAGGAGCAACCTCACGTGAGTCCGCGCTTACCCTTTCCGAAAGGTCTATATATAACGAGTCGGTTTCGGGGTAGTAGCAAAGCTTCATGGCATCTGCTCGAAGTAGCGAGTTGTCTTCATTATCCGATTCTATCTTCAAATCATAGCATTAGTTGCTTGAACACTACTACGCTATTACCCGGAAGGTGTATGCGGTGGTGTCTACCGACCGGGAAGTTTCGGCGTTGAAGGAAACGACGACGACCATCCCAATCGTCGCGATAGCCAGTCATACTGCTCACAGGACTTGGCAGATTTCTCGCTGCCCAAACCGGCCTTCCTGAGGCCGTTGCCCCTGAGAACCCTTGAGACTGCATCTTACCTCATCCTGAGCGGCATGTCGAGACCGCGCATCGCCGTGCTACGCCTTGCTGCGAGCCGGGGGTAGCCACCGGCGGGGAGCGCTGGGATGCCTCACGGGCGTTTTTAGGGGTTGCGCTCCTGAGGGGCCAGCGCTAAAATGCCGTTTGAATGTCCTATACGTCAAACTGCCCCATTGACATCAAGGAAGATGTTGCAAGGCTGTGAGCGGGAATTGCTGAATTTCATTAAGCTTTCTAACGGCCCAGGAGAGCGTCTGAAAAAGCCCTGGATGAATTTTCAGGCAGTTTCTAAGTACTGCCGCAGCGCGATGAAGAGAACCCCATCCGCAGACCAGCGTGGTGCATAAGTTTCCTCTTTTCTGCGGCACTGTAGGAAGAGTATGCGCGGGTCGATTGATCCATCACGCCGTTTCGCCCATATCGATCATAGAAAGTTCACCTGTATTTTTAAAGCTCGTTGTCCTTGCCCACGCCGGAGTTCAGAGTTCTGCTTTGAACCGTGAATATTCCCCTTCGATGCTAAAATAGTGCTTGAACCCCTTCGCCTGTTGTCAGGTGTTTGCCGACTCAGGAGGATGTTCAGCACCCCCTCGGAGGGTCGTGCCCCACTAGGACCCGGCGGTGGTGGGTACGATGCCCAGGGTTGGCGAGCATAATGAAGAGGTGTTAGGTGGTTTGTTAGGGCTACGGGCAAGATGAAATCAACCAGCTCTATGCGGAGAAAGTGATCGGCAATTGGGACCACTACGACGAGGTGCCGGGTTATAGGGGAGTGCGGAATGCGGATTTCCGAATTAAAAGAAAAGGGGTTATTGTGCTTATCCCGGTAGTTAGTCAATCAGGGCTGCATAGGTTAGGGCTCTGAGTTCTCGGCGTATGGGGTAAGAGGACGACGGCATCAGTTGGGTCATAAAAATGACCAACATCTGCTCGACAGGGTCGACCCAAAACGCTGTGCTGGCGGCGCCGCCCCAGGCGTATTCGCCAACGGAGCCGAGAATTTGTGTTCGCGCCGGGTCTAGCATGACGGAAAATCCTAAGCCAAAACCAACCCCGGCATAGGCGGTTTCGCTAAACCCGCTGGGTAAGGCCAATTGGGTCAGATCCTGACCACCGGGGAGATGGTTCATCGTCATCAGTTGAATGGTTTTACGGCCGAGAAGGCGTACACCATCCAGCTCGCCGCCGTTCAACAGCATTTGGGTGAAACGGAAATAATCCTCTGCGGTAGAGATCAGGCCGCCACCGCCGGAGAACAAGCTTTGCTTTCGATACTCGCTCTCTTCGGGGCTGTCAATGAGCTGTAGGCGATCGTCGGACTGGTGTAGATAGTTACAAGCAAAACGTGGTAGTTGGGCCTCCGCAATGGTAAAGCCGGTGTCGTCCATGCCCAGGGGTTGCAAGATGTGGTCGTGCAGATACTGGTCAAAGCGTTGGCCGGAAATGACTTGCACCAGATACCCGAGCACATCGGTCGAGACCGAATAGTTCCAGCGCGTGCCAGGGGAAAATTCCAGCGGCAATTGTGCTAGAGCGTCCACCATGTCCTGCAGGGTGTAACCCGGCTTGCTACGATCGGCAACGCCAAGCTTGCGGTAGGCCGCATCCACGTTGCTGCGTTCCGTAAAGCCATAGGTCAGGCCGGAGGTGTGCGACATTAAATCGCTCACGGTCATGGGGCGCTCGGGTGTCACGGTGTCAAAGTCCGGATGGTTACCGGTACGGTACACCTGTAGATTTTTCCAGGACGGAATGAAGCGATGCACCGGGTCATCCAACTGCAACAGGCCCTGTTCATACAACATCATCAATCCCACCGTGGTGATCGGCTTGCTCATCGAATAGATGCGAAAAATTGTATCGCGCTGCATGGGCCGTTGGCACTCGACTTCCAAATGACCTTGCGGTTCGAAATAGGCGATTTGTCCATGCCGGGCGACGAGCGTCAGGGTGCCGGTGACCTTGCCGGTATCAATGTAGCGACTTTGTAAATGGGCGCCAATGCGCTCCAGACGCTGAGATGATAAGCCAACGTCTTCAGGTTTAACGAGCATGCCGACTCCCTATTTACTTATCTACCGCTGCGTCTAAAGCAGCGCTCAAACCGTTGCATAAAAGCGTCCACTGCGGCAGGGTCGTGCTGGGTAAACTCGAAACGCAGTGTGGTCGCTGGTAGAGACACCATGGCAATCGTACGTCGCCGTCCGGATTCAAGTCGCTGAAGCCTAAGGTGAATGGAACTGATCCGTAACATCGACACTGATGTGGCGTTTTCGGCCTTTAATCTTCTTGCCCCCATCATAGCCGCGCTCGGCGCCCACATAGGCATTGGCACCCG
>JAPULM010000338.1 GCA_027294925.1 bacterium | reverse complement strand
CATGAAACGCAGAGTATTTATTCGCTCAATCAGCCTCCTCGGAACCGCTGTAGCCACTGCCTGCATTAGCTCTGTTGCCCTGGCGAGGGTTGGAAGGCCCGCTTCGCCCAACAGCATAGCGGGCGTGCGGCGGAGGCACCGGCGGCGGGTCCGGCGGCGCGTGCACCGGAACATGACCCTGTACGCGTTGCCTTATGGCTGCACCGTGACCCGCGTTCGCGGAGGGGTCCAATATTACTATTGCACCGGAATCTGGTATCGCCCGGCCTATCAGGGCACTACTGTTGTGTACATCGTGTATGAAATCGAGCCCGGCGCAGTCACCGAAGTCGAGTTCGAAGAATAGCGCGGCCGCAACCGCTTCGAGCTGGGCTACCAGATGGCTCGCGAGGGCAGCGCATGGAAGAAGACGCCCTTCGAATCCTGGTTGATGCAGTAGTTCCAGTGGGGAAGAGCTGTCGGCAGTCTGCTTTGAGATTTGGCAATTGAAGTGGCTATATTTGGGCTATCAGGATTGATATCGATCGTCCTGGTTCGGGGTATGACAACGAGGTCCATATCTTCCATTGGAATGGCGCCCAATAACACCTGGTCACCCATTACCAGCGCACCGGTAAACCCCATCCTGTTCTTGAAACGAATTTGGATGGGTCCAACGTACAGCACGGACCTGCTTGAACCATCTGCCAGGATAATCTCCCTGTGTTCAATTGGCTCCAGCATTAACTGGTGCTGCACATGCTCAGGGATGCATAAATGAATGGCGCCGGTATCAGCGAGGGCCTCTGACTCAACAACATTTAAATCAGGCTGTCTGGGGTTACTGAGTAATACTTTGGCGTTCACTTTGCCTTCGGCTGGTTGCAAACGCGATTCGTGCTCCGCAGCGGCGTCTGTGGCAAAATTTAGTGAAATTCTGGAATGAACTGGATAAGTGGCTGGAAAACAGGATCCTCAATAACTCTGGATTTCTGGCAATATAGCTTTTATTTTACTTATACGCTCAAATTGATCCTAATGTTTTCGCCGCCGCTTAACAAACAGGTTAGCCAATTCTTCTTTCTCTGTCTATTGGACAAAAGACCAATAGACTCATTAAAATAGCTGCGGCACAATGAGTCCGCGCTGAAGCGTAAATGAAGGATGTGTCCGCCCAACGAGAGGTCAAGGTCATATTGGCACATGTTGTCAGTTATCAGCACAGCACCTAGGCGGTTGAACGTGTAAACGAGATTAGGGAGGTGTCAATCATGCTTCGAAATCGTATGTTGAGAGACGGGAAGGGGCCGACATATGAAAGGGCCAAGTTTCCGTCAGGAACTTCATGTCCAGTAAGCCACGGCATCGCGCTTATGGCTATCATTGTAACTGCGATGGCGAGCTTGATGCTCTTGCCGAAAGGCGTTTTGGCTCAGGAAGATGCACGGGACAGCGATTCCCAATTTGTAGGGTGGACAATCACCGGCGTGATGCCACAGGCAAAGCGAATCTTAAGTGAGATGAGCAAGTACCTGGCGAGTGCAGATGATTTTACATTTCATGCGGATGTAGCGTATGACTCTTTACTTTGGAATGGCCAGAAAATTCAGTTCGGCGGGCGTGCCGACGTGGCCGTGCGAAGACCCAACCAGCTCCACGTCGAGTATAGGGGCGATGAGCGGCAAACCAGAGTCGTCTTCGATGGTCAGAATTTCACTGTCCACAATGTTGCGGCAAACGTGTATACGACTACACAGGGCGCATCGGAAATTGACGCGGCGGTCGATCAAGCATTCGACGATTATGGGATTTCAGTGCCGATCGCTGATTTGGTCTATTCAGACCCTTACGACAACTTGATGGGAAGCGTACAGTCAGGATTTTTTATCGGGAGGCATGATGTCGGTGGAGTTCCATGCGATCACCTGGCCTTTTCTCAAGAGACCATCGACTGGCAGATCTGGATCGAGGCAGGCCCAAGGCCGGTCCCGCGCAAACTTCTCATTACCTATAAAGATCAGCCCGGCTCGCCACAATACGTCGCAACCTTTTCAGATTGGAATTTTCAGCCACGACTTTCCGATCACTACTTTAAGTTCCGTCCCCCTGCTGGGGCCGATGAGATTGAGTTTCTACCACCGGAACTAGAACAAGTGGAGGAGTAGCCATGACTCCCAAAAGCTGTCATACACGCGGTATCAATATATTCACTGCCTGCTTGGGCGTAGCCTTCCTAATAGGCTGGACGATACTTGCAACTCCGGATGTCTCAGCGCAACGCGGAGGGGCCAGTGCCGGCGGTAGCATTCGGAACGCGAGCAAGACTAATTCCGGTAGGGGGACTCCTGCGAAGGCTGGGCCGAGCGCGGGTCCGAGTCGTGGGCCGAGCGCGGGTCCCGGTCGTGGGCCGAGCGCGGGTCCCAATCGCGGACCGGGGGGGGCGGGGCCTTCAGTTTCTCCTGGTAGAGGCACACCAGGGCGAGGAGTTTCACCCGCGCGCGGAGGGGGGGCCCGTGGGCACCATCGTTATGGCGCCAGGAAGGACGCGCGAAAAGATTACCGCCGCTGGCGAGCGATTCATAGCGCAATCCACCTTGGAGTGTATCTTGCCACTCGACCGAAGACCTCGACCGTGGTGGTCGTGACGGGCACCACA
>JAPULM010000337.1 GCA_027294925.1 bacterium | reverse complement strand
TTGCTGGTGCATGGTCAATCACCACCACGTGTTGTAGCGTCGGCGTGTCGGCTCGAACGCGCATGAGCTTGTCGAACTGGGCCGGCGTGTCTACAAACACGATGCAGACTTCCGAGTCGTTCAAGATGTAGGCGGTTTGTTCGTCGGTTGATGAGGGATAAATGGGTATGGTTATAGCGCCGGTGGCAAGAATACCGAGGTCGCATTGGACCCATTCCGCCCGACTATCCGACAAGATCGCAACGCGGTCGCCAAGCTGTACCTCCAGAGCGAGTAGGCCAAGCGCAATACTGCGCACCCGATCACTCATCGCCTGCCAGGAACATGCTTCCCAGGCGGTAGGCGATTTAGACAATTGCGCTGGCGTATCACCGCGCGAGGCGGCACATTCAAAAAACATTTGCGCAATACTCTGGGCTTGCATTTGACTGTCCTCCCGGTTGTTTATGGACTTTCAATGATAAGCGTCACTGGCCCATCGTTAACTAAACTGACGGCCATGTGTTTGCCAAAACGACCTTTTGCCACCGGAATTCCATCGCGCCTGACTGCTTCGACAAATGCTTCGTAAAGCTGTTCGGCCAATGGCGGGCGGGCTGCTTTGACGAATGATGGCCGACGACCTTTACGACAATCGCCATACAAGGTGAACTGGGAGACGACTAGAAGCGAACCTTGAATCGTCAGCACATCGTGATTCATTCTGCCTTGAGTATCCTCAAAAATGCGTAAGCGCGCCACTTTCGAGGCCAGATATACAGCGTCTTGTGCGGTGTCGTTTTCGTGCACACCAAGCAGAACAAGGAGTCCTTGTTGAATCGCACCGACGGTATGTTCACCTACCTGTACGTCTGCCTGTGACACCCGTTGTACTAAGGCTCGCATACGTTTCCTCTCGGCATCTACAAAAGATAACCCGCCGTCTTTGGAGCCGGCTTTAATGCAGAGATGCTAGCAGGCGTGGCAGCATTGCGCAACATGGTTGCATGCGGCTGCTTTTGTCCTGTGGCGTCGTTGATAAAGCCAGTCGCTAGAGATCGAAATGTACAGGTGGGGTTACTCCAGGTCCAAGACGGCAATGGCGCCGTCCACATAGAGGATCTCGATGGTGCTTAGAACGTTGGAGGCGACTTGCTGTTGGTGTTGCGCCTCTACGCCCTCCAACAATCCGGCTAACAGCTCTGAGACGGGGTGTTGTCCGTCGATTTTTGTCACCAGAGCCGCGACTAGTCCGCTACACGGCAGCCCTTCCGGGTAGCCTGCTGTCGTTAGCACATAGCCCCAGATAAATTCGCCATCTGCGAGGACGGGTTGCCGTTGTACCGTGACGCCAGGGGCAAGGTGTGGCGTTGCTTTTAGAAGGACTGCACGCGTCGGATTTGTCTGGCTCGATATTGCTAAGTGTTCTCGGCGTGTCTGACGCTCAACCTCTACCCTGCGGATACTATCGACAAATTGATGTGGCGCCTCACCTTGCTTTAAAACCACACGCTCATAACCTCGCGGTGGCTGGCCGGCCACCGCATGAATAAAGGCATGCCGGGGTGATAGAAGATCCTCACTTCCCAACAGTCGCCGGGCCGCCCAGAAATAGGAATCTACCGTACGGTTACTGTCGTAAAACAACTTCGCCATGGCGTGAAAATGATTGTATTCTTTGTAATATAATGCTTTATAGACGTGACCTGCTGCTTCGCCTAAGGTCGAATCTTGTAGCGCAGTCGTCACATAGGCGGCCGCGAGCACACCGGACATGCAGGCCAGATGAACGCCCGAGGAGAAGAGCGGGTCGACAAAACACGCGGCATCTCCCACCAGGACATAACCATCTCCGACCACCTCATCCGACATATAAGACCAATCCTTGACCACAAACGGGCCGCAGGCCAGCTGTGCGTGTTGAAGCATATGTCGGGTCTGCGAGGCTTGTGCGATCTGATGGTGGAGAAATGCTTGCGGGCCATCTTGCTGCAGCTGCTCCTGTCCCCGTGCAGCATCAACTACCACACCGACACTGGTCCAGCCTGTATGCAGTGGAATCTGCCAGAACCAACCATGCGGATAGGATTCAATGAAGATATTCGTATCGTCGGGCGCGGACAAGCGTTGCGCCCCAGTGAAGTAGGCATAGACGGATAGGTTACGAAAAAATGCATCCCAACGTCGTAGTCCGAGTTTACGGCCAAGCAAACCGCCCTGACCACTGGCGTCGACGACGAAGCGTGCCCGAGCCGTATAAGAACCGTTAGGCGCTGTGTAACGGACACCCACCGCCCTGCCCGACTCGAACAGGACGTCGACGACCTGTCGTTCTTCGCACACGTCAACGCCGTGTTGACGGCTGTTTTCTAGTAGAAGTTGGTCAAATTGGGGGCGCCAGACTTGATAGGCATGCGGGTATTTTGTATTGGTCTCGTGGAAATACCAGCTCCACGGCGTTTTGTCTCTGCCCCACACCATGGTGGCGCCTGACTTGGGCAAGAAACCTGCTGCTTGTACCGTCGGCAGTACGCCGAGTTCTTCCAGTATTGGCAGCGTCGCCGGTAGCAGGGATTCACCCACATGTTGACGCGGGAACCGTTCGCGTTCAAAAAGCGTCACGTGCCATCCCTTGCGAGCCAACATGGTGGCAGTCGTACTGCCGCCCGGCCCGCCACCGATGACGATCACGTCCGTTGTGAGATTCGCCTGCGACATCTAAACCACAGCCTTATTTGAAATATGTGGGCAGCCGCTCAATCTATAAAAAGTGAGGCAACACCTTCTTGGTGAAGGTGACGAACGATGAATGACTCAAGGGGGCTGCGAGTAGCGTGCCTCGGACTAACGTGGTAGGGCCTCCAGTTCTTCCCAACGGGCATAGGCGTCGTGCAGTGTCTGCTCAATGACGGCCAGCTGGGCTTTTGCGTTTACAATAGCATCGCTGTCTTGGCGATAGAAGGTCGGCTCCGTCATGGTTTGGTATAGCGCCGCTTGTTCCGTTTCCAAGACTTCAATGCGTTGCGGGAGGTCTTCCAGTTCGCGTTGTTCCTTATAGGTTAACTTGCGCGGCCGTTTGGCCGACGGGCGAGGTTTTACTGGTGCCGGTGTTTTCGGTTTTGCGATGTTGGGCGGTTGGCGTTGTCGTAGCCAGTCGTCATAACCGCCGACATACTCACGCACTCGGCCTTTACCTTCCAGCACCAGGGTGCTGGTGACCACGTGATTGAGAAAGGCCCGGTCGTGGCTGACCAGCAACACCGTGCCGCTATATGACAAGAGCAGCTCTTCAAGCAGTTCTAGAGTTTCGGTGTCTAAATCATTCGTCGGTTCATCAAGCACCAACACATTAGACGGTTTGGTAAACAGCTTCGCTAGCAGTAAGCGGTTGCGCTCCCCGCCAGAGAGGATGCGCACTGGGCTGCGGGCGCGGTCTGGAGCAAACAGGAAATCTTGCAGGTAACTCAAAATATGACGTGGCTGACCATTAAAGATGATCGTGTCGTTGCTGCCAGCGACATTTTCCTGCACCGTTTTATGGTCGTCAAGCTGCTCTCGCAGTTGATCGGAATAGACCATTTCAAGCCGGGCGCCAAGACGCACCGATCCGTGTTGCGGGGTTAATTGTCGGAGGAGCAAACACAAAAGTGTGGTTTTACCTGAGCCATTGGGCCCAAGAATGCCCACTTTGTCGCCCCGCATAATAAGGGTTGAAAAGTTTTCGATCAGCGCTTGTGCATCATAGCTAAAGCTGACGTCTTTGGCTTCGATAACCAGATCGCCGGAGCGTTCTGGTTTTTGGGCCTGGATACGGGCGATGCCAGTTTGTTCACGGCGCGTCTGGCGTGTGGTGCGTAGCTGCTGGAGCGCTCGTACGCGTCCTTCGTTACGGGTGCGGCGCGCCTTGATCCCTTGCCGTATCCAGACCTCTTCCTGGGCTAATTTTTTGTCGGACTGTGCCCATTGCTCGGTTTCAACGTCCAGCATGTCTTGCTTACGCTGTAAAAAGGTGTCGTAGTCACACGCCCAATCGGCCAGTCGACCGCGGTCCAGCTCCACAATACGCGTCGCGAGTTTCCGCAGCAGCATGCGATCGTGGGTTACAAACATTAAGGTTTGTGTCTGGCGCAGGAGAAACGTTTCTAACCAGGTGATAGCGTCAACGTCTAAATGGTTCGTTGGTTCGTCCAACAGCAAGATATCTGGGTTATCGACCAGCGCCCGCGCCAGTAGGACGCGCCGTTTTAATCCACCTGAGAGTGTTTCAAAGCTGGTGGTTGACTCTAACTGCAGCTGCGACAACACCCGGTCAACGTGCCATTGTGCGTCGCCGGTGTCATCGTTGGACGGCAATGACGTTTGACGATCCTGGGGGCGATGCCGGCTAGCGACTACCTCGAAGACTGTACCCGATAGACCTTGTGGCACCTCTTGCGCCAGATGACCAATGCGAAGGCCGGGTTGGCGGACGATGTCGCCGGCATCCGGGGAGACGTCGCCGTTTACGACGGACAACAAGGTCGATTTACCTTCGCCATTACGTCCTAAAAGGCACACTCGCTCCCCGCGTTCGATTTGAAAGGATAGGCGATCCAGCACCAAGGGGCCACCAAACCCCATGCTGATGTCGCGCATACTGATTAATGCCACGGGTAATTTTGTCTCATGGTTTGATTCGGCAAGCAACCGTGTGTCACAAGTTTATCTTGTCGCCTTTAATTGCGATGCGTAGCACTTAGGCGTGTAGGATATCGGTACCGGCGCGCCGATTTTTGATCGTTTCGTCCAAGCTGGGATCTTCGCCCACGCCGACGATGGTTTTG
Source organism: bacterium (assembly GCA_027294925.1). Next base: position 10,661 of record JAPULM010000337.1, on the reverse strand, counting down.
CCAAAATTGCCACCTTCTAACAGCGCTCTAAAGGCCACAGGCGCCTGCTCCAGACCAGGCCATAAATCCTCTTTGTATTTGATTTTGCCCTCGCGTACCCAAATACCCATCTGGTGTAGGAATTGCGTCTGGTGCGCATCGACAAATTGGCCTACGTGTAAGTCATCTACCTGAACATTTTGCCGCTCAAAGGTTGACTGCCCCTGCGCTCTCCAGGCGTCGTGTCCATAGCCCTGTTGGTTACCGTATTGAGAGATGAGGCCGCACAGGCTAATACGGGAGTTGGGCTTCAGAAGCGGTAAAACAGCATCAAACACCTTGCCACCTACGTTTTCAAAGTATGCGTCAATGCCATCCGGGCAGGCGTCCTTGAGGTCTTGTGCCAGAGACGGGTTGAGGTGCGATACGCAGGCATCGAGACCCAATACCTGGGTGACGAAATCGCACTTTTTCTGAATACCCGCAATGCCGATGGTGCGACAGCCATATATTTTGGCAATTTGGCTCGCCACCTGTCCCACCCCGCCGGAAGCCGCCGACACCACCACCGTTTCGCCTGCTTTGGGTTCGCACTGCAGGGCCATGCCGGCGTAGGCGGTGAGACCGAGCATCCCCATGATCCCAATAGCGGTGGAGATTGGCGCCTGCGCCGGATCAATCTTGCGGGGGTGCATATAGCCGAAGACGGAAATGCCTTTCCCGCTCAGACCGTATTCTTGCCAACCATTGGTATTGAAGACAAAATCGCCTTCTGCATATCCGGCGAGGCGGCTTTTCACCACCTGCGAGACCGTACGGCCGTGGCAGACGTCGCCCACCGCGACCATATCGCTGTGTCGTCGCGCCCATTGATAAGGATCGAGTGACAGATAGATGGTCCGCGTTAGCATCTGGTTTTCCCCGGGTTCAGGAATCGGGGTGTCGACCAACTGGAAATCGTCGTCGACAGGAAACGCACCAGGCGGTATGCGTGCTGCAAGCCATTGTTTATTCACGCTGTGTGTGCTCCATAAATAGCTGGCTACAAATCTTCTCTCTCCCTGGCCAGGGAGAAGACCGGGGTGAGGATCGTTCCCGCAGCCTTGGCGCCCTACTCACATATGATACACCATGAGAGGTTTTAATGCGGCGTATGTTCCGCCAAAAAGCTGTCCATCGCCTGTATCGCCGCGGGTTGGTGCTCGGGTTCTTTCCAGTTCTCGATCAGTATCGCGTTCGGTGCCAGTGCAGCAACCTCGCGCGAGGAGGATTCCGGATGATACAGGTCATTGCCCAGCAGCACCAGCATCGGGGTGGCGCAATTGGCGACAAATTCTCGCGACGCCGTGAACAGAAAGTCACCACTGTACATAGCGGTTCTGAAGGCAGTCCAGGTCTCCTCGCTGATCTCGGGCCGCGCTGGCTTGATTTCATCCGCCCAACTGTCAAACATCTCGAAAAATGCCTGTCGGTTGTCGTCTAGGCCAATAGTCTGAAACAAAACGGCCGACGTTACGCGTTGCGGCACGGCGTCAATCAGTCCCATGATGTAAGGACCGCCAATACACATGCCTGCCACATGGAAGCGATCGACGCCGAGGTGGTCAAGCAGGGCCAGCTGGTCTTCCGTGTAGACATGCCAACTGTCGGTGGCGCGAACGGGGGCTGTCGACTGCCCGGCGTTGCGTTGGTCCATGGCAATAACACGATAGTTTGGCGCCAGCTGCTCAATGGGGTTCCATGGCGTGTCTTGCCAGAATGACACGGCTGAGCGCATGCCGCCCGGTGCGATGAGTAAAACCGGAAATCCCGTACCATGTTCTTCGTAATAAAGCTTGATCTCACCACGTTCGAATAAGGCCATGCTTTTCTCTTCCTCCGTTAGGTCCAAGATACCACTACATAAGATGATTTCAAGACAGATGCCAATGGATGATACATCTATCTGTATCATACGCTGTTTTGCGTGTTGGGCCAAGCTTTATGCCGCTGCGGCGGCGGCGCGAACGCCTCCACACGGACCCACGGCATGCCGCATGATTGAAGCTCAATCCCTTTACGTCTCGCAGACCATTTCTGAGCGCCGTGCCGCGTCTTACATAAATAATGAAGTTCGTTCGCTTAGCACCCTTCTTTGGTTGTTTTACAGCCTGATACACGTACATCGAGCATCCGCACTTCCCACATCGTAAAAGGCCAACACAGGGAAACTTTTGCCGAGTGCGGGTATGGGCAACCCGTACAGTCTTACGTTTACCGAGCGTCTTACGCGCTTCTTCTGAGGTAATAATCGCATGATGAAGTCCTGGAGCCAACTGTCCCAGCGGTTTCTTTTTGCCATATTTAGCCCGATCTGCCGAATTCCGAGTCTCGATCGTATAGCCTGCGTAGAACCATGCCCGATCCAGGATACCCACCAAGGTGTCAAAATACATGCTGTGCCGTCAAGGATCGCTATATCTAGCGCCACCGTCGCGTTTTTATTGCATAGTCTTTTTTTTCGGGTACAATAAATTGCACATCTGCATATGTCGCTAATAATAAGTCACTTATACTAAAACTCTAGCAAAACCCGGAATTGCAGCATTCCCCGCGAAGCTGCAATTTGTGGTATCTGTCTTACACGCTGAGGCTGCTGAAGTTTTCGCTCGTACTGCGGTCGCCTATATGCTAGACTGCATGCCACATACGAGATGTTCACTGGTAGCATTCTTTTCTATCTTTGCAGACATACTCCGCATCGCCTTTGCCGCTTCGATTCCCTTCTCCTTCCCTGAGAGATAGCAAAGCCCTCTATCTCACGGGCGTTCTATCTTCTCATCCCGTCGGATGCGACGAGGTATTGGACCGCGCACCATCGACCTGCATACACCAAGGAAGGGAGCATTGTGACGCACAAAATTGACACTGAACTGTTGGCCGTCGCCTCGAGTCTCGGGCCGCTGATCGCCGAGCACAGCGCTGCCGGCGAGCAAAACCGCCGCGTGCCCCAGGTCGTCATGAAGGCGATAAAAGAGGCCGGACTCGTCCGGATGGTGACGCCAAAATCGCTGGGAGGACTTGAGACCGACCCCATGACCTGTGCTCGCGTTGTCGAAGAAGTGTCGCGGTTTGACAGTGCGACAGGTTGGACGTTGCAGGCAGCCAACTCGGGAGACTTCTACTGCGCTCACCTTCCCAATGAAGGCGCTCAGGAGATCTACACCAACGGCCCCGACACGGTGATCGCCCTGGCCATTCATCCACCTATGGAAGCAATCCCTGTCGACGGTGGCTATCGCGTCTCGGGGCAAAACCCGCTCGGCAGCAACATCAGTGACGCAGACTGGCTTATGACGCTTGTGCAGTCCCCCGGTGTCGACGGCCTACGGGGAGCGTTCATTGCCAAGAAAGACCTGACCGTTGTCGACACCTGGTACACAATGGGTATGCGGGGGACCGACAGCAACGATGTGGCTGTCAAAGAGGTTTTCGTTCCTACCGCGCGCACGTGGCCGCTTGAACCCGTGTTCGAGCCGGGGAGCCATTTCCAAGGGCCTCTATACGCCTATCCGAGCCTGGGAGAGGGCATCTTCATCCTCGCACCTGTTGGACTCGGTATCGCAACACAGGCAATCGATGAGTTCAAACGGCTAGCACAGGGTAAAACGCCGTTCATGTCGGCGACGTCGTTGCGCGAACGACCGGTGGCCCAGATGGCGCTTGGCAAAGCCGAGGGCGTATTATGTTCAGCTCGCTCGTTCTTTTATGAGACGGTCGCGGAAGCATGGGAGCGGACGGCGTCTGGGCAAGCTTCGACGAAAGAAGAGAAGGCTAAGCTCATGCTTGCCGCCGTTCACTTGATGCAGAGTTCCGTAGATGCTGTAGACCATGTGAGCGTTGCCGCCGGCACGAGCGGCATCTATGCACGCAGCCCGATTGAACGGGCGTTCCGAGACATTCACACGGTTCGACACCACGGTTGGGTTTCAGAGAGTCGTTACGGGACGTATAGCCAGGTGGTCCTGGGCCTTGAGCCAGATTTTCCCCTTGCGACGTTCGGTCCGGTTGCGGACGGTGAGTAGATAACGGATGAACTTAGGCCCCGTCCTCACGGGCGTAGCCAATCGCAGTAGGGCGTTTGGCTACGCTAATCTCTGTGCCAATGTTCCTTACGGGCGAAGATTTCCCGCATGTGCGCAATTGCCCAGACTGGTAATTATTCGGACATATTGCCTAAACCGGCGTATCTGTGCAATTTTCTTCTGGTAGTGGGACGCTGAAACCGATTGCCCAATACTGTAACCCCATCATAGCACACATCCGCCACGCCTCTTTCGTTCAAGCCTTACCTGCGCTTCCGGCCCCCGCCATCCCGTCTCCTCCCCAATCTCCAGCACCTCTGCCACAACCTGCCGATGCTCTGCCAGCAATTCCTACCAAGTGGCGATGTGGTCATGCGCTGGCTTCAGCTTGTAGTGCGTGTACCATATCCGGGTATTTTCCCAATTCAGCGCCTTCCTGTTCATGAAGAACCGCTGCTTCATATGATAACCAAAGGTAGCGGCTGCTCCCATTCCAATAGCTAGGGCGGGGCATATTCGTAATTAGTGATCATGAGGCGATAGGCGCGGAGCATGGAGATGGTCTATTTCGCATTCTGCAAGTCAGCGGATGAGCCGATCAGCCCGGTACAATACCCGTGGCGCGATCGTCAGCCCCAGCGTTTTCGCCGTCTTCAGATTGATCACGAACTCGATATTCGAGTTGACCTCCACCGGGAGCTCCGCTGGGTTCGCCCCCTTGAGAATCTTGTCCACCAGGCGTGCTGCTTGCCGGCCTGATTTGTACTCATCTACCCCGTAGCCGGCGAGGGACCCGCTCTCCACCCAGAATACAGTATTCATCATCGTCGGAATCCTCTGCTGAGTGGCAGCCGCCAGGATGAAACCGGGAATATTCAAAGAGTGAAGAGGCCGGACGTAGGATGCCATCCACTTTGCTCTGCCGAATCTTGGCCAGCATGGACTGCGCCTCTTCCTCAGTCCGCACCGATCGCTCTACCAAAACGATGCCAAGGTGACGGGCTGCCTCACGGTATACTTTACCTGCCGCTACGGAAAAGACATCATGCACATCATAGAGATACAGAACCCGCCGCAGGCGCGGGAGCATCTCGCGGAAGAGCTCTAGGCGCTTCGGGCCGAGATTGATGTCCTGATCGGTCACGCCCGTGATGTTACCTCCAGGCCGCGCAAAGCTCTGGATGAGGTTCAACCCGATAGGATCATTCACACCAGTGAAGACGATTGGAGTTTGTGTAGTTGCCTTCTGTGCCGCTTTTGCCGCATCGTTACGGTGGGTGAAGATGAGGTCCACACCGTATTGCACCAGCTGGTCTGCGGCCTTGGTCAAGGCTGTCAGGTTCCCTTGCGTGAAGCGGACGCCGAGGACAAAGTCCTCGTTCTCCTTGTAGCCCAACTTCAGCAGGCCGTCCCGCAGACCGATCACTTGTGGCGGAGATCCCCAGGATGGTGTCAGCACGCCGATCCGAATGGGACGACCACGCTCTGTGGCCATTGCCATATCGAGGGCTAATCCTTCGACAAGTAGCAGGACAATTAGTATGGTACTGACAATCAGTTTTCGCATGCTGCGCATTCCAAATACGTTACGACCTATTCTTCCAATTCCTGGAGTAGTTCTTTTGCCTCCTGTAAATCCGCCGTATCAAACCCCTCGGTGAACCACTCATACACCGGGACGAGCAGGTCGTAGGCGTCTTGGCGCTTGCCCTGGGACTGCCACAGGCGGGCCAGGTTGGTGGCGGCGCGGAGTTCGAGGGATTTGGCGCTTTGGTTTTGGGCTATGGCAATGGCTTGCTGGAAGCAGGTTGCGGACTCCACGTGATTGTCGGGCGACACCGCCAACAATAAGTTCCCTCTTAGGCGATAGAGTTCCGCCTCCACCCAGCACTCTTGCGTTTTGTCCAGGTGAGCGAATGCTTCGGCCAGTAAGCGTAGTCCCTCTTCGGTCTGCCCCACTTGTCCGCCTGCCTCGGCCAGCAGAGCGAGATAATACGGTAGTCTCAACTCTCCGCCCGTGGCCCGCAAGGTCGTCAGCCCTTGCTGCATCTGGGCTATACCCGCCTTCCTCTGTCCCTGCTCGGTCAGTATCCAGCCTTGTATGATCGTTGCCCACGCCAGGTAGTAGGCAAGGCCGTGCTCTGTACAGAGGGCCAGTGCAATCTCGGCATGTGCGTTGGCTGTGTGCCGCTCCCGGCGAAACTGCTGAAGCATGGCCGTATAGTCCTGGGCCAAGACGATGCTAAACGGATGTTGCATCGCCTGGGCCAGGGCCAGCGCCTCGCGGCTTCGTTGAACGGCCTGCTCCGGATAGCCGAGACCCCACAAGGCGTGGGACATATAGGAGAGCGCAAAGACCCCAACATCAACGCCAAACAGCGTGACATAAGTACGATGTTGCTGTGGATCATATAGCGCATACGCCTGTTCGAGGTGCTCCAGGCCAGTTACATACTCACCGACATGTAGCAGATTCAGCCCTGTGAGCCAGTGTGCCACCAGAAGAAGTACCGCATCGGAGCGCTGTTCGGCGAGCGAGAGGAACTGCGCCCCCACCTCACGATGTTTCGTCAAGTCTGCTCGCACGATATACACTTGCGACAGCCCCCATAGCACCGAAACGAGCCACGATGTGTCGCTCGTCGACTGACAGATCTCCCAGGCCCGCGTATAGGCCGCTTCTGTTTCCGGGGCCGCCCAACCTTTCGTCGCGGCGAGCGACTTACCCAGGTCAATGCACAACGTGAGTTCCTGCTGGTCCCGCTCACGGGTCTCGGGCAAGGTCATGAGAACTCGCAGCCCCGTGCTGAGATGCGCAATCGCTTCTGCATGCGCCGAGCGCTCCTGCGCGACCTGCCCTGCCTGCTGCCAGTAGGACACGGCTTGATCGGGTAATCCAGCCTCAGTGTAATGATGTGCCAGTAATTCAGGCTGTGTCTCGGATGTCTCCAGCAAACGCGCCTCCAACACCTGAGCAATATGCCGATGCACCTGTTGCCGTGTATTCGTCAGCAACGACTGATAGGCCACATTCTGGGTGAGGGCGTGCTTGAACGCATACGCTCGCTCCGGGAACAGCTGCGTCTCATAGAGAAACTCGGCGGCTTGCAGGTGTGTCAGACCCCGGTGCAACGCCTCTTTAGTCAGCCCGGCACTCGTCTGTAACAGTGGCAAAGGCACCTCTGTGCCAATAACAGAAGCCGTTTGCAGAAGCCATTTCTCTTCCTGAGGCAACCGATCAATACGAGCCGCCAGAACCGCCTGCACGGTAGCCGGAACTTGAATCGTTGGAACTTCCTGTGTCAGACGATATTCACCTGGTTCGCCAACTAACATTTCAGTCTCGACCAGAGTATGTACACTCTCTTCCAAGAAGAACGGATTGCCCTCGGTGCGCTCAATGAGGAGCTTCTTGAGCGGTTCCAGGCTCGGGTTGTCCCCCAGCAAGGCTTGCAAAAATGCCTCGGCACTTTCAGGTAGTAATGGATCGAGCCGCAGTTGTGTGTAGTAGGTCTTACTGCCCCAGCTATGCTGGTACTCGGGACGGTAATTGACCAACAATAAGAGCTGGGCCGTTGGCAGACTTTCGACCAGGCTATCGAGCAATGCCTGGGTTTCCGAGTCGATCCAATGCAAGTCTTCAAACACTAACAGCAACGGTTGCACCTGACTTTCACGTAAGAAGATACGTTTGAGTCCATCAAGCGTCCGTTGCCGTCGCTGGGGTGGATCAAGTTGCAGAAATGGACTGTCCTCGGGCAGCGCGTCCAACAGGGATAGTAGTGCTGGAATGGCCTCCTGAAGCGTCTCGTCCAGGGTCAAGATCTGCCCTGTCACCTTGGCCCGAATGGTACGAGCGTCATCGCCCTCCTCCACATGGGCATACCGCTTCAGCAGATCAATAACAGGAAAATAGGGCGTCGATTTGCCATACGATACGGAGGCACTCTCCAACACCAACCAGCCTTGCATATGGTGCGAATGGATGAACTCATACACCAGGCGCGACTTACCGACGCCCGCTTCTCCGACTGCGGCCACAACCTGGCCATGACCAGTTTCTGCTCGTTCTCGGGCTTGATTGAGTGCCTCGATTTCCGTATCTCGTCCAACGAACTTGGTGAGTCCACGTGCAACCGCTGCCTGTAAACGTCTACGGATGGTACTGGCACCGGTCAGTTCATAGACTTCAACCGGCTCGCTCATGCCCTTAACCGGCACCGGTCCTAAGGCATTGACCCGGACCAAACCCTCTACCAGCCTGAGGGTCGTATCACTTAGCATAATGCTGCCAGGCATGGCAATTTGTTCCATACGAGACGCTAGATGCGTTGTCGGCCCCACCGCCGAGTAGTCCATATGCAAATCGTTACCAATGGTGCGAACCACCACTTCGCCGGAATTGAGGCCGATGCGAATGCGCATTGTAATACCGTGAGAGCGAAGCACGTCGTCAGCGTGGGGCTGCATTGCCGTTTGCATTGCCAGCGCCGCATAACAAGCACGTGCTGCGTGATCCTCATGAGCCATGGGTGCGCCAAACAGCGACATGATGCCATCGCCCAGCACCTGGTTCACCGTCCCTTCAAAGCGGTGCACGGCGTCCATCATGATGTGGATGGCGGGATCGAGAAGCTGCTGGGCGGCTTCCGGGTCGAGGTCCCGGATCAATTCGGTCGAGTCTTTGATGTCGGCAAACATCACCGTCACCTGTTTGCGTTCGCCTTCCAACGCGCTGCGGGTGGTGAGGATCTTTTCCGTCAGATGTTGAGGGGTATAGGCAAGAGGGGGCTCTTTCGTTTGTCTCGTTGGGACTGACGCTAGTGGTGAGGCGGTGGATAATGCAGGCTCCGACGCTGAGTCGCCAGACCAAACGAGCACTTCGCCACCGTCGTCCACAGCGGTTCGCTGGGCCTTGATGAGTTCATCCCTGAGAACCTCAATGTGCTCGTCGTCCAGCTTGAACTGAAGCTTCAAGGCTCGATACGTTACCCGGCCTCGTTGTCGCAGGAGGTCTATGGTCTGATCGAGCACCTCGTAGAAGTCCATCACTAGCCTCCTGGGGTACGGTGTGCTAACAGCCGTCTCAAAAACTGTCAATCCATATTAGCAGAACACCGGACAGGACTCCATGTATTAAGGCAACGGGCAGGATAACGCTAAACGGCTATCTCTGGGCGAGTACATGTGTGGCTTTCTGGTCGACGTGCAACGTCAGGCTGCCCGCAGCGCAACGACCAGATAGAACACGAGAGGGGTATCAAATGGGTGCGCAAAAGGACAGCAGCTCTCGCTGGACAAACCCCCACGATCAACAGGTTGGGGATTATACGGCCTGGGGCTGTGACGGCGCGGCCTGTGAGATCTGTCGCACGTGTTACCCGAGACGCCAAAAAGGGGTTAAGACCCAAAAGCCTAAGGGTGCGCTCATCGAGACTCTTCGCTTTTCCACGCATCGATGCGTTTTTCCTTGATCAACCAGACACCATTGACGTTGACGCTGGTGTCGCGGTAGCTGCCGAAGGAGCGAAAGGTCTTGTCGCCGGTTTCAGCGTCCAATGCGAGGAGTGCCCAATAGGAGGTGACGCGATAAGCGGATGCCCCCACGTCTTCTACAAGCATATGCTGCATCCAATGTTGACTCACGGGGCGCTCAGGCAGCGTAAGGAAATGAGTGGCAAACGCCCGCACGCCTCCCGTGCTTTTATCCCACACCTTGCCGGTGACATCTCTGACAACGCCGTCTTGGGTAAAGACGGCAACGACTCCTTCGATATTTCTCGTATCCATGCACCAGACATAGCGAGCCAAGGTATCGGTTATCGCTTGTCGGTCTTGCAGACTGATAGACGCTTCTGACATGTTCCCCTTTCCCTCCACCTCACCGCTTCTTAGCCCGCTAACAGCGCCTCTGCATTGGCTGAGCGTTGTACGGCCTTTTGTCCTGCCTGCTGCCAATAGGGGATAGCCTGCTCGTTCAGACCTGCCCCTGTATAGTGGTGCACTAGAAGCTCTGGTTGGTATTGAGCGATGTCTGGGCAGGTTGAGGTATTGTCGCAACGTTGTGCCCGCAGGCCGTGCAGAAGTTCGCCTCAGGTGGCAATACCTGTTGACACTGGGGACACTGCATCACCCCTTCCTTGTGACCGACTGTATGATAGACAGCATTGTAGCGTTGCTGGCGGCGTTGGACAAGGGACATACGAATATCCACTGCCCGGGTGGAATATTACCGACCCCACTCATGTTTTTCGACATGTACGATTGGATTGCATCTACCCAACCGAAGGAGGAGATCGAACATGACAAGAAGAACGCGAATGGTTTGCCTATTGGCAGCCGTGTTCGGCGCTGCATGGATACTGACGGTGCAAGCACAGAGCACCAAGGTCACGCGCAGCATCGATCACATTTCAGGCGGTCTCTATAAGTTTACCAACAAGTTTCATGCCTCAGTCTTTTTGGTGACAGATGACGGCATCATTGCCACCGACCCGATCAACGCGGCGGCGGCGAGCTGGCTCAAGGCGGAGATCGACAAGCGCTTCGGTAAGCCCGTAAAATACGTCATCTACAGCCATCATCATGCCGATCATGTCAGCGGTGGCGAGGTCTTTG
>JAPULM010000336.1 GCA_027294925.1 bacterium | reverse complement strand
CGATGCCGTTTTGAGAGAAACGGCATCTCGTATGCGCTCGGCAGTTCGCCCTTATGATGAGATCGGGCGGTATGGAGGAGAGGAGTTCTTACTTGTCCTACCGGATTGTGACGCTGAAGCAGCTGTCGCGTTGGGCGAGAGACTGAAGATGGCTATCAGTGAAGAGGCAATTGTATTGGATGAAGGAGCCATTCCCATTACACTAAGCCTCGGAGTTGCGACAAGCGAAACCATTACCGATATGCATGCATTTCTTGCCGCAGCAGACGCCGCATTGTATCGTGCCAAAGACAATGGCCGCAATCGACTTGAGCTTGCATACCAAATCGTATAGTAAAAGTAGAGAACTCAAAGGGTTTTCGATATAGATTGATTTTTCTCCCTCGCCTATTTTGGGTCTACGATTTATTGTCGATCGATTTTGCTACTGCTATTGCAAGACACGTCCATTAAAGATCAGCAACAGTGTTTTGCGCCTTCCGGAATCCCTCCGAGTTAATACACCGCTTAGATGATTTTGCCAGTAGAGCTGCGTGCAGCAGAGGCTCAGCCGTATTGAGCTGATTGTTGAGGCTTGTCCTGGGTCTCGAACTTTGTAATAATGCACATTAGCTCAATAAACGGGTTGTGGAAACGTTGGAGGCGATTACCCCTACTCTACGTATTGGGTGTTCTATTGCCGAAGTTATTATCCGGTGTGGTGCCTCAGGCGAGTCGTCGCATTGCCAAGCTAAAAGATTCGGCTAATGGGTATCATTCGTGATGCTGCTTATCCGACGGCTTGATCTAAAATGAGGGTTAGAGGGATGATACAAAGAGTGCTGCGGAGAGAGGAGAGCATACGTAATGGCATTTGACGCCCAGACACAGTTGGCAAACATCGTTGTTGTTGCGAATGAGACAATGCACTTGGTCGAAGTTTTTCGCACCTGGTCCGAAGTGGACTGGCAACGTCCAGCTTATTGTCCGAATTGGCAGGTGTGTGACGCTGTTGCGCATCTAGCCACAGGAGGTGATTTTTACGCACAGGTTGTCGCTGCTGGCCGTACAGGCGAACCTCGACCCCCTTGGGATGTGAGCGATGTGGTAGGGTTTCGTGCCGCACGCGCTGAAGCAGGAAAAAAGCTTCTCGATGCCGGACCGACAGCGCTGATCGATGGGTTTGAGCAGGGAGCTGAAAAACTTCAACAGGTTTTGTCGTTGCTGAAGCAGGAAGACTTTGCCCAAACAGCCTGGCATCCACGTGGCCTGGTGCCGATTGGGTGTTGGATCGGTATGCGTTTGAATGAGTTGGTCATTCACGACTGGGATATGAGGCAGCCGCATGAAGTGAATGCATCCCTTTCTATAACCGCTTTGCCAGCCATGCTTACTGTCATTCCTGAGATACAATTGCAGTTTCTCGAACAACGAGGGGGTGATAGCCTAAATGGTGTGCATGTTCTGCGCGCCGATACTACTTCTTGGGTATTCACTATTAATGGCAAGGCTGTTATATATCAAGAGCAGGTGCCGACGGTGTTTGACACTAGGCTGGAAACTGACGCTGAGAGTTTGATCCTGCTCACGATGGGACGGGCAGACTTTGAAGACAAGTTACAGCGTGGGACGCTGACGATAGAGGGCGATGTCGAACAGGGACGGTACTTGGGCGAAACGCTGTTTCGTGCATTTTAGACGGGTGCTGGTAAGGCTCTAGAGAGGCACTAGGGATGGGCAAATATAGCTATCTGATTATTGATTGTGGTGGTCATGTGATGGAAGGGTCTGATTTCTATGAACATTATGTTGAGGACGAATTTAAGCAGGCGGCGCACGAGGTTGTGGCCAAGTTTGCCGGTTCGTCTAGAGGCATAAGTCGTCCGGACGAGATTACCATTGAAGCCACTGTGGGGTTGATGGGAGAAGATCGCCTCATGCGGGCATCAGATTACCCACATTTTGACTGTCGTTTCCCTCATACGAATTGAGCTGGTTACTGAACGCGAAAGTCTGTCGGAACGAGTCAAGGCGAAGATCATGGGAGAAAATGCCTTGCGGTTCTACAGGCGTATTAACCTTGACGATCTGAAGGCATAAACAGGGTGTAGAACCCGCACAACCTCTGCGCGCTAGGTGGTGGAGAGGACGAGGAATAGCCTGTGCTTGATCATCGCGTCCTCAATGCCATATTCGATAGATACCGTAAGGTGGTTGATGTGCCGGTACGGACTTTTACCGTTGGCAGGCGTTTGTTTGATTTTAATCGCTATCGCTATCTGGTTGGGGTCATTAATCTTTCCACTGATTCATGGTATCGGGAAAGCGTTTGTTCAACGACTGAAGAAGCCATTATACGCGCTGAGATGCTTGCTCAAGATGGCGCCGATCTCATTGACATCGGTGCTGAGTCTACTTTGCCGGAAGCAAGTCGGGCGGGTGTGCAGCAGCAACTGGACATGTTGTTGCCTGTTGTCGAAGCGCTAAAAGAACGCCATCTTCTGGTTTCCGTCGAAAGTTACTACCCTGAAGTATTTGATGCTTGTGCAAAAGCAGGTGCTGACGTGTTTAACCTGACCGGTATGCGTTATGGGGAAGAGGTTTTTGAGCTTGCCGTTCGTCATGATGTTGCGGTTATTCTTTGCTTTGTACAGGGTGAAACCGTGCGAGAGGTGTCGGAGTTGCCTCTGCAACATGACATGGTTGACGCGATCAGCGCCTATTTTCGTCCAGTGCTTGCCGCAGCCGAGCGCCTAGGGTTGACCAAGTGTTTTATTGATCCCGGTCTTGGCTTTTATTATAAAAATCTTCAGGACAGCCAGCTGCGCATTCGCTATCAGATGAACACCTTCGTCCAATGTTTTCGTTTGCATGAGTTAGGCTATCCAACGTTTAATATTCTTCCACACGCGCCTGAAATTTTTCTGCAAGATGAACGGCGCTCGGCGGAACCATTTTTTAGCGTTTTAGCCTTACTGGGCGGGACACACGTCATCCGGTCACATGAAATTCGTACGGTGCACCGCATTCGCCAGATCATGGATGTGTATGAACTATGGGACAACGTTATGCCTTAGTCACGGCTGGGGGGCAGGGACTCGGACAGGCTATCGCGCAATATCTTGTGCAACATGGCTATTTTGTTTTCGTACACCATTATAAGAGTCCTCAACCGCCAGGTTCCGACCAGATGATGTTTTTGCAGGCTGATTTATCTCAACGTGAGGCGCGTGAGTATTTGCTGCATGAGGTTGCCACGGTGACGTCTCAGCTCCATGTGTTGGTTAACAATTTGGGTTGGTACGTTATGCAACGCCTGCCTCAGATCACCTTGGATCAGTGGGAACTGGCGTTGACCTTGAATTGCACCACGACATTTCATCTTACACAGCTTGCCTTGCCGTTATTGGAAGCTGCACAACCTGCCGGGCGTATCATTAATCTCGGGGATTCGGCTTGCGACCGTATTACCGCACGCGTTATGGCGACGCCTTATCATATTGCGAAACTCGGTGTCCATATCTTGACCCGGAGCTATGCGCAGCTACTGATGCCTAAAGGGATTACGGTCAATATGATTTCACCGGGTTTCCTGGAGAACAGTGTCGGCAGCCCTCCTCAAGCTTTACCCGCTAGCGTCCCGGGATGTTTCGATGATGTCTTGGGGGCGTTGGGTTACCTGTTGTCTGAACAGGCTAACCATGTATCAGGTACGAACTTACTTGTAACTGGCGCGTGGAATCTAGGCTGAACAGAGATAAATTCCTTCTTCACGAGAATCAAAGAGAAACGTTTCGACAACGGTGAGGCCGGCATCCGCTAGGATAGACGGCATAGCCTGCGGGGTGAAGCGATTCGAAAAGAATAGGTGTAGCTGCTCCCCGCTCTGAAACGTAAATGATTCGTCATACAGGGTCAATTGTACTTGCCGTAAGAATCGTCCTGCGGTACGAATCTGCCATACGTGACCGTCGAGATATAGCGGATGGGCGTCAATTTGTAATTCAAGGTCAGTTGTTGAGAAGCCTAAACTCTCAAATAAGCCCATGAACCAGGCGCGGGCGAGTGGGTTGTCGTATTGGGGGATAATGTCAGACACCGCATCAGGATACGGGGTTGGTGAAAGATTGGCAGAGAGAAGCAACCTATCTTTTGGCCGCATCAAGCTCCGAATATAGGGCAAGAACGTCTGATAGTCGAAGTTTGGAATCATTCCGAAACAGGTGAGCAGACGTCCCATCGTTGGCGTCTCATGTCGTTCTAGAAGCGGGGCGAGATCGGGCTCTGTTTCCAGGTCGACCACCAGCGGAAAACTTGGCAGATTCCTCATGGCTTGGGGTAGGCGGAGCATGGTTTCAATGACCAGTGCAGCGCTGATGTCAAGGGGGGTGAAGCACAGCGTTGGGTAGAGGGGTTTTGCTTCCTGTAAGAATAAGCTGTCTTTAGCGCCGTCTCCACAGCCGATGCTGACGTAATGCAGTGCCTCGCAACATAGCGTGCGCAGCGCGGCCTGGAAAGATTGTTGATAAAGCTCGAGTAGCGCCGGTTCTGTGCGGGACGGTGAAAAGGCCTGGTGGTACGTGAGCCAGCGTTGCGCTTGCGCCGGTGACTCGTATAAAAATTTGCTCGACAACCTTTTGGTTCGAAGTCCCTGGCGTAGCTGTTCAGCAGCTTGAGATGGATATTGCGAATCGTGAAAGGTCAAAGTGACAGACATCGTTGCACTTTTTTCCGCTCTTTTACAAACCGCCGCAGGATTTTAGATGGCGCCGCATGGACATCCTGCTTCTCTCACTTGAGACATTTCGCCATGCAGATATTGCGCTTTGTGAGTAATATACTAGCATTTGAGCAGATAGCTAGAGGGAAGTTGTCAGGTTCAGGGCTTGCAGGGC
>JAPULM010000335.1 GCA_027294925.1 bacterium | reverse complement strand
AGATCGGATGCTCAGCGGCCTGCGCTTCGGTGTCAGGCGCCATCAAGTGAGCGGGATAATACACCACATTGGCGGGAAAGGCCGCACTGGGATTGTGTAGATGACAACGTACGGTGTATTTATCCACCACCTCCGTCTCTTTGAGGTTGACCAGGGTCCCGCGTACGAAAGGATGCGTCGTAGGCTGTTTGATGCGATCGTAGTTCCACTTCACCGCTGCCGCATCGATCTCGCGGCCGTTGTGAAACAGAGCGCCTTTGCGCAAATTGAAAGTGTAGGTCAGCAGATCCTTGGAGGCCGTCCACTCCGTGGCAATGCCTTGCACCGGTTGCAATTTCGTATTCAGATCGAGCAGTCCCATACCGATCCAGGAAATGGGCACGGAGACGTAATAGTAGTTATTACGATGCGGCTCGAGCCCAACGGTATCGGACCGCGTCGCAATGCGCAGGGTGCCTCCACGGCCGGGTTTTGGCTCGCCCGCTTGGGCTTTGCCGGCCAGCCCGGTTGCCGCTGCCCCGGCAGCAACGCCACCGGCGGCCGTCAGAAACTCGCGGCGGGAAAGTTCCGTTTGTTTGCCTTTCTGGTCCATACTCATACAACACTCCTTGTGCTCAACCATTCACGGTGGGAAAAATAAAGAATCTTACTATAGACAGCATTGGTTGCCACCCCTGTCACCTCAACAGTGCGTGAGAGTCTACACACCTTAAATTGAAAATCAACCTCAAAATGCATGTTACGCCATCCAGGCTGTCCGTACGCCGCCGCCCAAGACGGTAAACGGACCGGAAATACCCGGTTGGTAACCCTGGAGATTCATCACGCCGGCTTCCAGCAAGGTCAGATGATGTAGATAGAGAATGGGCAACTCGTCATTCACGATACTATCGATTTCCCGGCATAGCGCCAGGCGCTGTTGTTTATCACCTGCCTTGCGCGCTTCCGCAATCAAGGCATCGACGCGTTCGTTGTTGAAGCCCGAGGCGCGTTTGGTCGATGGCGACGTCGATAAAAGGCTACGCGAGAACCAGCCATCCGGATCAAAGCGATAACTGGCACTACCTAGGGTGATGTGAAAATCCCGGTCGCGACGTTTTTGCCGTAGCACCGGCCGTTGGTAAACGTTATACATAACGTGGAAGCCGACTTCAGATAGCATGGCGTGCAACAGCTCGCCGGTCTGTTGCATGTATGGATAGGCGACCGACGCTTGTAAATCAACCGGCATGCCGTGCGCTTTTGCCTGGCGGATGAGAAATTTTGCCTTGTCGGGGTCGTATGCCGGATACGGCTTGACATCGGCATTATGCCAGGGGCTTTGTTGCCCGTAGAAACCGGTCGCGGTTTCGCCGCGGCCATAAAAGACGGCCGCTTTGATGGCCTCATGGTCAATGGCGTGCGCCACCGCCTGGCGCAGGCGCTTATCCGTAAAAGGCCCTTTGTCGAGGTTGAAGATGACGAAGAAGGTGCCCAGCATAGGCACGTCCCAGGTTTTAAATTTAGTGGCATACTTTTCGGGAAAATGTTGCGCATCGGCGTAGGCCATATTGTCGATGAGGTCAACATCACCCGCACGCAGTGAGGTCAGGCGCACCCGGTCCTCTTTTTTGGGTCGGCCTAAAATACCGTCAAGATAGGGCAGTGCATTGCCCTCAGCATCGGTTTCGTAGTAATACTCAAAGCGTTCGAGCGCCGTCAGCTCGTAGCGACGCCAGCGTACAAACTTGAACGGACCGCAACTGATCGGGAACTCTTTTGCCTGTGCTTCTGCGTCCGGCGCCATTAGGCTGCATGGATAAAACACCACGTTGGCCGGAAATGCCGCACTGGGTTGGTGCAGGCGACACTGCACGGTATATTTGTCGACCACCACCGTTTCTTTCAGGTTCTTCAAGGCAGAACGGGCAAAGGCGCTGGATTTTTTGGGGTCCTGAATGCGCTCGAAGTTCCATTTTATCGCTGCGGCGTCGACTTCACGGCGATTGTGAAAGAGAACACCTTTGCGCAGTTTAAAGGTATAGGTCAATAAATCCTTGGAAGCTTCCCACTCGTATGCAACGCCGGGGGCAGGCTCGGATTTTAGGTTGAGGTCAAGCAAGCCCTGACAGATGGCTGCTATGGGCTGGGAAACCGGATAAAAAGGTGTCCGATGGAAATCAAGACTAGAGGTGTCACCGCGTGTGGCAAAGCGCAGAGTACCACCGCGTTTTAGCGGTTGCTTGCCGGCTTCAGCCGGTCTCGTTAGCCCCAAAGCGGTTGCCCCGGTGAGCGTTGCACTTGTCGTGGCCAGGAATTCACGCCGAGAAAGGGCGGTAGTTACGGCTGTCGTCTGTCTGGCCATGGCAGTCTTCCTCTTTGATTAGCAAATTACTTAGCATTGTCCAGCTACTTTTCGTATTGAGACGCGCTATAGCAGGATGCTGGATACGTGGCGGGCAAGTGTACAGATTTTTTCATAAAAATCAATAAGAATTCTCATTGTTGAGATTAGAGCGTGCTTCTCATGTTACAATTGCCTGCGGCTTTGTATGAACAATGGCCGATGAATCCTCAAAAAAATAATGTGAGGAGGCGGTGTGAGACAACTAAAGGGACACATGGCATTCGTAACCGCCATGTGGCAATGGGTTGCTGGCCTGTTATTCGGTGTTTTCTTGTTGCAGGGATGCCAGCCTGTTGAGCAAGAGGTTCCGGATGTTTTTCCGCCCCGTTCGGTCGCCATACCGGCCGGTGGTATTTATCCCGCCTTGCCGGCGGAAATCCGCTTGTTCACCCAGGTAGGCGCCACCATCTTTTACCATTGGGGCGATGAACCGCAACGGCAATACAGCGGGCCTATTACGTCGCCACAAGGCGCTGCGGGGCATCTTATCTTGTATTTTTGGGCACAAGATAGGGCTGCTAATCGAGAGCCGTTACACCGTGAGTATTATGTTTTGGCCCCCGGCGCGCCACAAGTTGATATCGTGGGGATCGACCGCGATGAACTTGGGCCGGCTGATAGCGCTATGCTGAGGTGGCGCAGCACGGCCGGAGATGCTGCCTATGAGATCACTGTAACACAAAGTGGCTGGGGGACAGGACGGCTGGTGGCTAAGGGGCAGGTTACGCCTGGCATTGAGCAACAGACGCCGATTCCTGCGGCAGCGCTGTTGGCCGGTGAGAATCGGCTCTGGCTACGGGTACGCAGTAAAACTGGCCAGGTGGGATCCACCTCACGCCTACTCACACAGTACAGTAAGCCGGCGACAACCCGCGCCTGGCCGGCTGGTGGACTATTTGGCGTCCCACAAACCGTGCAGTTGTTTACTGAGCGTCGAGCAACCATTTATTATACCATCGACGGTTCCCAGCCAACTCTGCAATCCTCCCGCTACACCTCACCTATTCGAATTGAACGGGCAACGCAATTGCGCTATTTCAGTCTTGACGCGTATGGCAATCGCGAAGCGCCGCGGCAAGGTGACTATGAGGTGCGGCGACAGGTGCCGTCTGTCACCCTGCGAACCCTATCGAGCTATACCCTATCCGCTTCAGCACCATTGACCTTCAACTGGCAAAGCGATACCGCCGGCCGTTACGAGGTGCTACTGACGCACCTTCGGCAGCGCCGCGAGGTGACGGTGCAGCAAGGTGAGGTGCGGCGTAAACAAGAGGTGCGCAGCCGTATCGATGCTAATTTTTTTAGCTTGGGCGATTGGCAGGTTCAAATTCGGGTGATAAGCGATCAGGGAGCGGTGGGACAATTGTCGTTGCGGGTACAGGTGCGCTATAGCGAATTTTTCAAAGATGCTCGCTTCCTAGACTCGGAGGCGTCCTCAGCAATTTGGGACACGGAGCAGCAGCAGGTCCGTTTAGGCCGCGGCCCGCATCTTGTCGCGACCTACAATACCCGTGGCCGTAGCCGCCAGGTGAGACGTCAGGCGCAACACGCTTATCTGGCTAATGGCAAGGGCGGTCTACATATCGTTGATGTTAGCAGCCCTGAGAACCCACAACGGGTAGGTTTATTTTATCCTCACGGTAAGGCGGTTGCCCTGGCGAAGTATAGCCATTATATCTATCTCGCGGCTGGAAGGGGTGGTATTAGTATAGTGGATGTCGCGCAACCCACTGCCCCTACCCTGGTGGCAACCCTCCCTCTACGTGGCGGCGTTACTGATGTGAGCATTGTGTCGTCTTATATGTATGTAGGGACAAAGCGGGGCAACCTGTATATTTTCGATCTTTCAACACCGCTACGCCCACGCCGCGTAGGGCAAGTAACCGTTGATGGCCATATCGTCGACATTGCCGCCGCCGATGGCATGGTGTATCTCGCCTGTCTCAACCATGGCGTCAATATCGTTGATGTGCGTACGCCCCATCAACCGCGCCTGGTGGGGCGCGGGTCGACCAGATATGCAGCCACCGGTATTGCCCTTCATGCACAGCGCGCCTATGTGGCCGCCGGCGGCCTGGAGGTGCTCGATGTCCAACAGCCTGCAGCGCCGGTGCGCCAACGTTCTATTCGCATGGGCGGGGCATATGGGGTAACGCTATGGCCGCCGTTTGCGTTAATTGCTGCCGGTACCAACGGTGTGCATGTACTGCCGATGAACGGCTCTGGCTTTGCGTTCACGTCTATCCACACAGCACACTATGCCGCTCGCTTTGCGGTGACGGATAAACATCTGTTGGTGGCGGACACACGTGGCGGTCTCCGACTTTTCGATATGACGCGTCCTGATCAACCACGTTTTTTGTCGGTGCTTGATGATATTGGCACCATTGTGGATGTGGCTGTTGATGGCGCCTTTGCCTATTTGGCGGATGACCGTTATGGCAGTGGCCTGGTGGTCGTTGACTTTAGTTCTCCAACGGCGCCTCGGGTTGTCGGGCGTTATTATAACCAGCTGACGACGGATGTCGCGCTATGGCGCCATTGGGCCTTGCTCAGCGATGCGGCAGGGGTTTTACAGATAGTCGATGTGCAACAGCCCGCCCGGCCAAAGTTGCGCAGCTCACTCAAACTGCCTGGCAAGCCGCACCGCATAGCGCTACAACCCCCTTACGCGTTGATTGCCAGTGATCAGGCGGGTGTTCATGTGGTGGACCTCAGCCAACCCCTTACGCCATTGCTTGGCGCTACTGTGCCGATTACCGGCCGAGCGCTGGATATTGCGGTTGCCGATAGCGTGGCGTACGTTGCAGCAGCACAAGGTGGTATTCAAGCCATTGATCTAGGTGCACCGTTGGCGCCCAAGTTGATGTGGACATACCATCATCAGGATGGCAAGGGCGACCGCATCATTCGTCTGATTGTCGATGGCCTAATGATGTATGCCATAGATGGAGATAGGGGTTTACAAATTTTTGTCTTGAGGCCGGATGGTTCACTACAATTAAAAGGGCAAGCAGACATTCCGCGCGGCGCGCCCTGGGCTTTGGCGGCAGTTGGCCCTTATGTATTTGTAACGACGTTGCTGAATGCGATGTATGTGTTCGATGTGACCGATGCATCCCGGCCTCATTTAATTCGTACGGCGCCTTACGGCGGTGCGGCTATTGTTGCTACGGGTCGTCATTTATACATCGCGGTGCGAGGTAGCCGCGGCACACCTGGTGGACTGCGGATCGTCGAGGGATTTGCTGCTGTGACGGAAGAGGTGAGGCGGTCTCTGCGCCGGCTTGGCATTGCAAGTCTGCCGGGGAACCTATCGGGTCAATCGGTGGTGAATCGCGCCTATGTATTTAATACGCCTGGCTTAATACAG
>JAPULM010000334.1 GCA_027294925.1 bacterium | reverse complement strand
CCGCTCGCCAGTACGGCGGCAGCGGGCTGGGGCTGGCGATTAGTCAACGCTTCTGTCGCATGATGGGAGGCGACATCACGGTGGAGAGTGCCGTGGGTCATGGGTCAACGTTCACCGTACGACTTCCAGCGGAGGTTGCTGATTCCACGCATGCCCAGCCGGAAGGGGCCTTAGAGGGGTAGTTTGTTTCATGGAGCACGCGTGGATAGCCTGTATCAGCCGAGGAGTGCAGGCACTGAAGAGGAATGGATGGCGAAGATCTTACTGGTGGAAGATAACGAGGCGAACCGCGATATGCTGACGCGACGTCTGGCGCGGCGCGGCTACGAGGTGGTCATCGCCGTCGATGGCAATGAGAGCGTGCAGCTCGCGCAGACGGAAGCGCCCGACTTGATCTTGATGGATATGAGTTTGCCCGTGTTGGACGGCTGGGAAGCAACGCGGCAGCTCAAGGCGGCTCCCAAGACACAGTCTATTCCGATTATTGCCTTGACGGCGCACGCCATGTCGGGAGACCGGGAGAAGGCGCTCGGGGCAGGATGCGATGACTACGACATCAAACCCATCGAATTCTCCCGGCTGCTTGGAAAGATTCAGGCCCTCTTGGAGTAGGGAAGCCACCTCATGGACACGGCCCAGGGCTCTCTGCTCGTTGTCGACGACAACGAGATGAACCGCGATATGCTGGCGCGACGCCTGACACGGCGCGGCTACACCGTCGCCGTTGCCGAAGACGGCTATCAAGCACTGCAGATGATTGAAGCGCAGCAGTTCGACCTCGTGCTTCTCGACATCATGATGCCTGGCATCAGCGGTCTGGAGGTCCTCAAAAGCCTTCGCGAACGCTATTCCGTCGCTGGCCTACCCATTATTATGGCGACGGCGAAAGATCAGAGTGAAGACATTGTCACGGCCCTGAAACTCGGGGCAAACGACTATGTGACGAAACCCCTCGACTTTCCCGTGGTCCTCGCCCGTATCCAGACCCAGTTGTCCCTCAAGCGGGCGATGGAGGAAATCCAGCGATTGGCCGAGCAGCTTGAACGACGCAATCAGTTTATTCGTGAGACTTTTGGACGTTATTTGACGAATGACGTCGTCACCAACTTGCTCGATTCTCCCACAGGTCTCCGGTTGGGCGGAGAAAAGCGCCGGGTCACCATGCTGATGTCGGATTTGCGCGGCTTCACATCGATGACGGAGCGCCTGGCGCCGGAGCGGGTGATGACCATCCTCAATCGCTACCTCGGCACGATGGCCGAGATCATTACGCATTATGAGGGCACGATTGATGAATTTATCGGCGATGCGATTTTTGTCATTTTTGGTGCTCCCAACCAACGTGAGAACGATGCGCAGCGGGCCGTGGCCTGCGCTATGGCGATGCAATTAGCCATGGACACGATCAATGCTCAGCATCAATGTGAAGGGCTGCCCGATTTGGAAATGGGCATCGGCGTACACACGGGTGACGTGGTCGTGGGCAATATTGGATCGGACAAACGCGCCAAGTACGGGGTCGTCGGAAATCATGTCAACCTCACGTCGCGTATCGAATCTTACACCATCGGCGGTCAGATTCTGATTTCCGATGCCGTGAAGCAAGCCGTCGGGCCTGTTCTTCGGATTACAAAACAGATGGAAATCGAAGCCAAAGGGATCGATCTGCCGATTACCCTCCATGAGGTACAGGGGATCGGTGGGGACTATAGCCTGTTTCTGGCCGAGCAGGAACAGACGCTTATCCTCCTCCCGGAGGCGGTACCGATCCGGTATACCGTGCTGGAAGGGAAACGTCTTGATGCCAACGCCTATACAGGTCGTTTTATGAAACTGTCAGCTAAAGGGGGCGAGATCCACTCAGACGCCTCAGTCGCTCTGTGGAATAATCTCAAGATTCAGCTTCTGAGCGCCAATGGGGAGGCGATCCCCGGGCATCTCTATGCAAAAGTCGTAGATCACCTCCCAGAGCCTCACCCGGGTTTTGTCGTCCATTTCACCTCTATCTCCCCAGAAATTACCACCTTTTTGCAGGGACTGTCGGCATGGCGTTCTCCTGATCAGACGATGTAGGCGACAGTCCTGCCAGACTCACCCATCTCGCCCGCCAGACAGCTCTTCCCACCGTATTCTTCAGACCCCTGAAGTGGGTCATACCTGACCCGGGTCGTCTGTCATGCGGGTCTCTCTTGGGCTGCATATCGACCGAATGCAACGTGTATTTACCATAAAATCAACCTCCTTTGTATTGGCATGGATCATGAACAGACGGGTAAACGACCCAGGTGCGCCCAGTAAAAGGAGAATCGCTATGATCGATGACGATCATGACATCATAAGACCCGACTATAAAACCGCACGACAGCCATCCAATGGCGAGCCCAACCGTATCCTTCCTGTTGACTCATCCGTGCAGGCAGCGCTCGCCCACACCCGGCATGAACTCTCTACCCCGGTGAACGTGATCCTTGGATATACCGAAATGTTGATCGAGGAAGCCGAGGAGCAGGAGGATGATAATTTCCTGCCTGACTTGCGGAAAATTCACCTGGCGAGTCAGCAGTTACTGACCCTACTCAACGACCTGTTTCATCCCGTAACGGACGATACTCGAACGCAGCATGGTGAAATCGGTAGCATTGGCACATTGCCCACGCCTTCTGCGGCGCCGGTCTGCACCAATCCGCCGACCGTCGAGCCGGCTCATGACTCGGAAGTGGCGACCGGCTCTCTACTGGTGGTTGACGACAACGCCTTCAATCGTGATATGCTGTCCCGGCGTCTGATCCGCAAAGGCTATGACGTCCATACGGCCGATGACGGCTACCAGGCCCTCGAACTGCTCAAGGCCAAAACTTTCGATCTGGTCCTACTCGACGTCATAATGCCCGGCATCAGTGGCCTCGAGGTCCTTGATATACTCCGTCAGCATTATTCAATGGCCGATCTCCCTGTTATTATGGCAACAGCCAAAGATCAGAGCGAAGATGTGGTCACCGCCTTACAGCTTGGGGCCAACGACTATGTCACCAAACCTCTTGACTTTGCAGTGGTTCTCGCCCGCACACAGACTCAATTGGCCCTCAAACGGACGCGTGAAGACCTGCAACAGCTTGCCACCCAGCTCGAAATGCGCAATCGGTTTATTCGCGACACCTTCGGACGCTATGTGACGGACGATGTGGTGGCCACGCTTCTCGACTCGCCGGACGGTCTGCGGTTGGGAGGGGAAAAACGCAACGTGACCATGCTCATGGCCGACCTGCGGGGGTTCACCTCGCTGGCGGAGCGTCTCTCGCCCGAGCAGGTGGTGACCGTTCTCAACCGTTATCTGAGCACCATGGTGGAAGTGATCTTGCAGTATCAGGGAACCATTGAGGAATTCATTGGTGATGCGATTTTCATCGTCTTTGGCGCTCCGATCTGGCGTCAAGACGATGCCGAGCGTGCAGTGGCCTGTGCGGTCGCCATGCAGCTCGCCATGACAACGGTTAATGATCAGAATCGACAGGAAGGACTACCCGAGATCGAAATGGGCATTGGCGTGCACACCGGTGAGGTCGTTGTGGGAAATATCGGCTCGCACAAGCGCACCAAATATGGCGTGGTGGGTAGCCATGCCAATCTCACCTCACGCATTGAGTCTTATACG
>JAPULM010000333.1 GCA_027294925.1 bacterium | reverse complement strand
TTTGACGCAGCCTCCCGCGCCGCCCATGCCCGCTACTATGCCCATTACCGGGGCAATTACAGCGAACAGGTCGAGCTGTTGAGCGGTCAGGCATCAACAACTGTCTGAGGCAAAATGCGTCCACTGGTATTAAGTCGATTTCCTGCAAAGAATCTCCTGGTCTTGCTCGTCTGTTTGCACAGCCGCTGCCCAAACATCCTGCGCTATACGGGAAGATTATTTTTGCAAAGCGCCTAAGGTCGATGATTTTCCCCGGCAGTACGGGCGTATCCGCGCCTAAATCCGCTTGCTTTATTCTTTGCGCTGGCGTCATACGCTAAGTTATGACACAATACCCGCTTAATATACTGCGTTGTTTCCCGGTAGACGTGTGATGTGATCGATCGGGGAAATGTGAAGATTTGTATCGGTGTAAGGTGCCATCTCACCATCGAAGGGACAGAACGTTATGACAGGTGACGGACATTTTCCTTTATCGAAAATTAAAGTTCTTGATCTGACCCGCGCGCGAGCCGGTCCGACTTGCGTGCGGCAGCTCGTCGACTGGGGCGCTGATGCCATTAAGATCGAAATGCCTGGCGGGCGCGCTGGTGACGGCATGGGGGGCAATCGTCACGGCTTTGATTTTCAGAACCTGCACCGCAACAAACGGTCGATGTCTTTGAATCTCAAACACCCCAAGGGGGTTGAGATTTTTAAAACATTGGCCAAAGATGCGGATGTGATTGTCGAAAACTATCGGGCTGATGTGAAGCACCGGCTGGGCATCGACTACGACACCATCAAGGCGATTAACCCACGCATCATTTACGGCAGCATTTCCGGCTTCGGTCAGGCAGGCCCCTACCGCGACCGTCCGGGGGTGGATCAGATTGCCCAGGGCCTGGGTGGTTTGATGTCGATTACCGGACTGCCGGGTCAAGGCCCGGTGCGGGTGGGCATTCCTATTTCAGACCTGTGCGCCGGCATTTTCCTGGCTCAAGGTATTCTCATCGCGATGTATGAACGTGAGACGACTGGCGTTGGCAAGTGGGTTTCCACTTCACTGCTGGAAGCGATGATTTCAATGCTCGATTTCCAGGGCTCGCGTTGGACCATGGCTGGCGAAGTGGCGCCACAGGCCGGTAATAACCACCCGACAGGCATTCCCACCAATGCCTTTGAGACCCAGAATGGTTATATTAATATTGCGGCCAGTGGGGAAGACCTCTACCGGCGACTCTGTGGTGCTTTTGAGCGTGAGGATTTGATCACGGATGAGCGATTTTCCTCCTCGACAGCCCGCTATGCCAATCGTGAAGTGATGAACGAGACGATCAACGCGATCACTAAGCAAAGGCCGAGCGAGGAATGGGTTAAACTGCTTAATGAAGCAGGCGTGCCCTGCGGGCCGATCAACTCGATCGACAAAACCTTTGCCGATGAGCAGGTGCAGTTTCTAGAGATGGCTCAAAAGGTCAATTCCCCAGAGTTGGGCGTACTGACCATTTTAGGACATCCGGTCAGCTTCAATGGTAAACGCAATCCCCTGCGGTGCTCGGCGCCGGAGCTGGGACAGGACAATGAAGCTGTCTTGACTGAACTCGGCTATGACAAAGATGAGATCACCGCTTTGGAAAACGATGGCGCCATCTAAGTTTGTCTGTTCTGGTCTGCCCCGGCGGGTGTGGTGCGGTTTAGGTGCCATTCCACATTCGCCGGCTGCAACCCTTTTATAACAAGACAGCTGATTGTGGCTGACCATTGTGCGACCGTTGTTACATTTATTCAAAGATTATGAGGGGGATCGCCGATATGTAGCGTGGGGTACCTACCGATACTCACGGTGCAAATCATGAAACCGATTACACAAATCCTACGTGTTTCCCTGGGCAATGATGATAAAATCATCCTTACCTGTCCTCAGTGTCAGACCCCTAAATGTGTCAGAGCTTCGCGCCTACCCAAATCCCTTAAACCTCCGAAAGTGCGCTGTAGCTGTGGGTGCGAATTCCGGCTCCTACTCGACAGCGTTGAGAAAAAAGTCGCCGTCACCTGTCCGCAGTGCCGGACCCGCAAACACATCAATGCTTCAATCCTAGCCAAATCCCTTAAACCTCCGAAAGCCCGCTGTAGCTGTGGGTGTAAATTCCGGCTCATACCCGACAACGATGATGGTGCCAAAAAGGCGGTAAAACTCCCGGGTCTTTATACAAAATTGGTCATATCTGTTGCAAAAGAGTTTGGGGTCTTTCATATAAAACAACTGTCCTTAACCGGGCTTACGTTCAACGCTCTTAGTTATCATACGATTCGAGTCGGCGAGTTTCTAAAAATCGATTTCGTATTAGATAATAGG
Organism: bacterium; assembly: GCA_027294925.1. The sequence goes on along the minus strand of JAPULM010000333.1, from coordinate 5,114 downwards.
GAAGGGTCAGAAATCGGAAAAACGGTTCTTGTCAAGCACGTTGACAAGCAATCGATTGATGTTGACTTTTGCCATAGACAAGCTTTAGAGACAGCTTTGATACGTTATCTGAAAGCCAGTTAGAACTGCGATTTTGTCAATCTTGGTCCGCATCTTTTACGCGCTCCTTTTTACGCCCTATCTCTCATCCTATGCAACCTCGTCGAGTGCAACCTGATCCGAACGCCCTATTTAGTTGCGTGGCCGGCCCTGCTTTTTGCAACCCTGTGTTGCATTTGTGTTACAGGTATGACACGTTATGTACAAGCCTGTAAAACGGAGCGTTTAACAACTTGACTGGATAAAGGAGCGTCTCATGCCACGTCGATCTGATCGGCAGGTCTTTGTCAGCGTGGAGTGGCTAGCGGATCATCTGGCCGACGACAATTTACGAATTATTGATGCCCGCTACGCATATCCAAACGAAGTGCTGCAAGGCGAGGAGATGTATGCCAATGGACATATCCCGGGTGCCGTTTTTGTACACTGGCGCAACGATTTGTCCGTCAATACCCCGCCAGTGCCGAATCTGCTGCTTGGCCGCGAAGCGTTTGCCGACAAAATGGGGCAGCTTGGCGTTGACGCGGATACCACGGTCGTTGTCTATGACCTGGGTAATGTCATCTGGGCGGCTCGTATCTGGTGGGCGCTGCGTTATTATGGTCATGATCGTGTCTATGTGCTGGATGGCGGCGCGGCGGCCTGGCAAGCGGCAGGGGGAGCCTGCACGACAGCGGTTGAACAACCACCTGCCAAAACGTTTGTAGCGGGGCTGCGGCCGCACATGCGTGCTTCTCGGGCGCAAGTGCGGGCAGCGATTGATGATCCGCATAGCCTGATTATAGAGACCCGGCGTGCAGCCAGTTTACAGGAGGGGGGCGGTACGGTCAAAAGCGCTTTCTGGCTCCCCAGTACGACCGTCTTTGCGCCGCAAGAAACCTACCAGACGCTTATTGCGGAAGCTGAACTCGATGCTTATCTGGCAGCCATTGGCGCCGATCAGGCGCCGCACCTGGTGGCCACGTGAGGCGGCGGCGTCTCTGCCGCAGGTGTGGCAATGGCATTGTATTTACACGGTTATGACAATGTGGCGATGTATGATGGTTCCTGGGCCGAGTGGCAACAGGATGACGATAATCCGAAGGATGATCTGGACGCCCTAAAGGCGCGTTCACCGCAGTAGTGCTGGCGGTATCAGGCTTGTAGGGCGCCGGCCAGGAATCGATGGCGTAGGCGGACAGTGGGTCGGCATAGATACCTTGCTTGGCAGCTTGCCGCGAAGCCTCGTCAATGATGCCTGGGGAGAAGCATGCTACGTCGAGTCCGAGTTTTCAACCGAGTTGTACCAGTCGAGGATCTCGCTGCCGGTCATAAAGACGACCCCTTCGAACTGGCGAATATAGTCAAAAATCATGTCATAATATTTGATGCGGTGTGGCACGCCGGTGATGTAGGGATGCGTCGAGATGGCCATAACGCGAGCGCTCTCGGCGCCCTCGCGGTAGAGGGTGTCGAACTGGTCTCGGGCGCGCTCGAAAATCTCCGGGGAGCGATGGTGCTGGATCAGATAAATCGGGATGTCGTTGACCTCCAAGGTGTAAGGAATGGAGACTAGACGGCCGCTCTTGACATTCATCACATACGGCTGATCGTCATTGCACCAGTCGCAGACGTACTCGATGCCTTCCTCGGCGAGGATGTCAGGGGTGTCGAAGGTCTCAGCCAGACCGGGTCCCATCCAGCCACGTGGCGCCGTGCCGGTAAATTCCTTAATGGTACGGATGGTGCGCTGAATGACCGCCCGTTCATCCGGCTCAGTATTGATGGCGCGCTGGATGAAGCCATGCCCCAGCATTTCCCAGCCGGATTTTAGACTTTCTTCGACAATCTGCGGGTAACTGTGACACACTGACGCGTTGAGGCTCACCGTGGCGCGAATACCATGCCGGTCCAAGACCTGCTTAAAACGCCAGAACCCAACCCGCAGTCCGTAGTCGAACCAGCCATAATTGGCGATGTCAGGAATGACGGTGACGCCCTGTGGGGTTGCTAGGACGGTACGAGCCATGGGTTCTTTGATGTCCCATTCCTCGACATTAATCACCGGCCATACGGCTACCCGCGCGTTGTTGGGCAAGCGCAGCGGTTGGCGCTGGAAAATCGGTACGTATTGCGCACGAGGATTGGTCATGACATGCTCCTGTTTCGACGCAGAATGAACAGTAGTAGGGACAAGACTTATGAATCGGGCAACGCTTCCCTACGAGACGATTTGGCATAGCATACCATACTTCTTCTAGCCCGGTCGGTTTGTTGGCCCAAATTGCCCCTTGAGATGCCCCTTGACGTTGCGTATGCTAGTACTGCGTACCGCAATTACCCCGCCAGTTTGGCGGGGGCGTTTGTTTGGCTATTGCTAGCGCTGCGTCGTGCCTAAACCAGGACAGGACTGCCGCCGTTGTGTACGAGTGGTCCTCTGTCTGTCTAATAAGGCAACACGCATCCGCCAAGCCTCAACAGGAAGACGCGCATGACATATATTGTCGGCATCGATGTGGGTGGCACCTTTACCGATTTGGTATTGCTTGATGAAACGAACGGAACGGTAAGCACGGCCAAAGTCCCCTCGACACCGGCGGACCAATCGCAGGGACTGCTGCATGGGCTGGCAACCCTGGAGGTGCCGCTGCAGGCGTTGCAGATTATCGTGCACGGCACCACGGTGGCGACCAATGCCGTTCTGGAGCGCCGTGGTGCTGTGTGTGGTCTGCTCACCACCGCCGGGTTTCGCGATATCCTGGAACTGCGGCGTCGGGATCGACCGGACACCTATGGCTTGAAAGGTCAATTTGAACCGCTGATTCCGCGTCACTTGCGTCTCGAAATTACCGAGCGCACCGATTATCAAGGCAATATCTTGCATGCTGTTGACCAGCAAGAGGTTGAACGTCAAGCTCGAGTATTGCTTGCCGAAGGGGTTGAAGCCGTGGTGGTGAGTTACCTGCACGCCTATGCCAACCCGACTAACGAACAGCGCACTCGTGAGGCCCTCGAACGGGTGTGGCCCAATCCCTATATTGTCCTGGGTTCGGAGGTGTTGCCGGAATTTCGGGAGTTCGAGCGTACTAGCACTGCTGCTGCCAGTGCTTACGTACAGCCCTTAATCGATCGTTATCTGCGCTCGTTGTCCGAGCAGCTGCAGGCTAAGGGATACCAGCGCGATATTCTATTGATTCAGTCCAATGGCGGCGTCATGTCGCTTGAGGTCTCACGCCGTTTCTCGGTCAATACGATATTGTCCGGCCCTGCCGCCGGGGTAATCGCGGCCAAGGCGATTGCCGAGCACGCCGGCTATCGCAATGTTATTACCTGCGACATGGGTGGCACCAGCCTTGATATTGCCCTAGTGGCGGCGGGACAACCGTCGACCACGAGTGAGATTGAGCTGGGTTATGGTATTCCTGTTCGTGTCCCCATGCTTGACATCACCACGGTGGGCGCTGGGGGCGGTAGCATTGCCTGGATTGATCGCGGCGGCCTGTTGCAGATTGGCCCGCAGAGCGCCGGCGCCGATCCGGGGCCGGCATGTTATGGCCGTGGGGGGCAGTTGCCTACCGTGACGGACGCCAACTTGTTGTTAGGGTGTATCAATCCCACCGCGCCCCTGGGCAGCGATGACGATTGGCGTCTAGATGCGAGTCAGGCCGAACAGGCGGTGCAGACGCACATTGGCGATTCTTTAAATTTGTCGACCCTGGATGCGGCGCGGGCGATTGTGGAAGTGGCAAACGCCAAAATGGCCGGCAGCATCCGCATGATCTCGGTTGAACGTGGCCATGATCCGCGCGATTTCGTGCTGGTGGCGTTTGGCGGCGGTGGTCCCTTGCATGCCAGCGCCTTACTACGGGAACTCGGCCTCAGTAAAGTTATCGTGCCCTACTATCCCGGCTTAACCTCGGCTCTGGGTTGTATCATGGCCGATGCACGTCACGATTTCCTACAAACCATTAACAGCCGCGTTGAGGACCTGGATATGTCTGTGTTGCACGGTCTGTTTCAACAACAGCGGCAAGAAGGGGAGGCGTTGTTGCAAGAGGAAGGTATTCGTATTGAACGGGTGGAGGCGTTGTTTCAGGCCGATATGGCGTACGACGGACAAATTCATGAGGTGCGCACGCCACTGCCTTGCGCTACGTTGAGCCGTGAGGCGTTGATTACTGCCTTTGAAACGAGCTATCACGCGCAGTACGGCGATACGCTGGGCAATCGTCCGATCAAGATTAACACCCTGCGTACAACCGTCATTGGTATTCGTCCCACCCCGCCGCTGACGCCGCCTACTACGGCTCAGACAGACTCAGTTGAGGCGGTCCCAAGTGGTGCCCGCTCCGTCTATCTACGCACTGGCATGGTGACCTGCCCGGTCTACCAGCGCCGTCGCCTACCGATCGGCTGTACGTTTGTCGGTCCGGCGATAGTTGAGCAATACGATACCACCACCTTTGTTGAGCCTGAGATGACTGTTCAGGTTGATGCTTACAGCAACCTCATCATACAGGAGGTTTAGGTTATGGCTACTGCCTCACTTGATCCGATTACCCTGGCTGTGGTGAAAGGCGGTCTGGAACAAATCGCCGAAGAGATGGATCTGACGCTCAAACGCGCTGCCTTTTCGCCGACCATTTCCGAAGGTCACGACCGCGCTAACGGATTTTACGATGCCCAGACCGGCGACGTGATTGTACAAGGCGTTACCGGCTTGCCGATTTTTATCGGCATTATGCAGTTTACCACCCAGGCGATCATCCAGGAAGTGAAACGCCGCGGGGTGCAGCCTGAAGACGTTTTCCTGGTCAACGATCCCTATTCCGGCGGCACGCACCTCATGGACATGGGTATGGTCAAGCCCTTCTTCCACGAGGGGCGGTTTCTGTTCTGGATGGCCAACCGGGGCCACTGGCCGGATATGGGGGGCAGCGTGCCCGGCGGCTTCGGCGCCAACACCACCGAGGTCTACCAGGAGGGTCTGCGCATCCCGCCGGTGAAGCTTTATGCGAAGGGAGAGTTGAACCAGG
>JAPULM010000332.1 GCA_027294925.1 bacterium | reverse complement strand
GCGGCATTGGACTCACTCTATCTGAGCGGTTTGGACGCGAGGGGATGAGCGTTGTTCTTGCCGACATCGATGAGGAGCAAGTCGCCAACGCGCAGAAGAAGGTCAAGCAGACAGGGGCTGCTACGTTGACCGTCCGCACCGATGTGAGTAAGGTGCAGGAGGTGCAAGCCCTCGCTGATGCCACGGTCGCCGAGTTTGGCGCCGTCCATGTGTTGTCCAACAATGCTGGCGTTTTACCGTTCCTCTCCCCTTACCATGCGACAGACTATACAGGCTACACAATTGACGCAATCATTTACATATCCACCGCAGATGATCCGTGGTGGGATACTTGCGCACCATAACCCGCCGTTAACTGGTTGTTGAAAACCGCTCATACCGAGCCGTCGCTCCGGAGAACCCTTGAGGCCCTACCGTAACCCATCCTGGGCGCATGCCCAGCACCAGCCGAAGCCATGCTGCGTCTAGCTGCGAGCCGCTGCGGCGGGCGGCCGGCGGCGGAGTCGTGCGGCTGGGGGGCAGGGCGAAAAAGTGCTTTTCTTTTTCCTCTATGTCAGGTTCTCGGACAACAATTCTTGTAGGTGCGGTAGCTCGTTTTCCAACTCACCGGCAATATCGTGTAAACTTAACGTCGGCATCATTCTCTCCTTTGCCCTGATGGCCTTGGGTTTTTCATTGAGAGGATGATGTCATCGTTGACAGTTGTTTGCTCAGCTCAATGTCGCTTTGCATTACACCCAGTGTTGATGAATATCCGATCCGCGTGGTGTATCAACATAGGGTTGTGAACGGATGCATACCTAACATGAGGACCGTGATGGAACCTATTGCACTTGATCGGATGACGGATCTGGATAGCGTGCTAACCGATGACGAAAAGCTTACCCGTGAGACGATTCGGCAATTTGTTGCAGAAAAATACCTGCCGATCATTGGCGAGCAATTTGAGAACCATACCTTTCCTGACCAGTTGGTGCCTGAGATTGGCGCCTTGGGCGTGTTGGGCGCGAGTATTAAAGGGTATGGCTGTGCAGGGGTCAATGCGGTGACCTATGGCCTTATTTTACAAGAACTGGAATATGGCGATAGCGGCCTGCGCAGTTTTGTGTCGGTGCAAGGCTCGTTGTCGATGTATGCGATTTATCGTTATGGCTCCGAGCAACAAAAGCAGCACTGGCTGCCGCGTATGGCGAAAGGTGAGGTTATCGGTTGCTTTGGTTTAACCGAACCTGAGCATGGTTCCGATCCTGGCTCGATGCGTACGATGGCGCGTCAGGATGGCGATTCGTTTATACTAAACGGCAGCAAAATGTGGATTACCAATTCGCCAGTTGCCGATGTGGCAGTAGTCTGGGCCAAACTCGAAGCGGATGACGCGGCGGCCGTGCGTGGGTTTTTAGTCGAGCGCGGCACCCCCGGCTTTGAGACGCCATCGATTGTTAAAAAAATGTCACTTCGCGCCTCGCATACAGGCGAGATCGTCCTCTCCGATTGTCGTATCCCCAAGGACAATCTGTTACCGGAGTCGCACGGCTTGGGGGCTCCCTTCTCCTGTCTAAATCAGGCTCGTTTCGGTATCGCCTGGGGCGCTATGGGAGCTGCCAAAGCTTGTTTTGATGCTGCCTTAGCCTATAGTCGCCAGCGTATTCAGTTTGGTGTGCCAATTGCCAGTAAGCAGCTTATCCAGGAGCAGTTGGTTGAGATGGCGATGGAGATTTGCAAAGCGCAAATCATGAATTATCATTTCGCCCGCTTGAAGGATCAGGACCAACTGTCCCCTTATCAGGTGAGTATGGCTAAGAAGAACAGTGTCCGACAGGCTCTTAAAATTGCCCGCATGGCGCGCTCTGTTCATGGTGCGGCAGGTATTTCGCTCGAATTCCCGGCTATCCGCCATATGCTGAATCTGGAATCGGTTTATACCTACGAGGGGACCGATGAAATGCATACGCTAATTATTGGCCATGCGCTTACCGGCATGGCCGCGTTTTAGATGGGCAGGGGAATGACGATCGGCCTTGCGGGATTCTGATTGCAGTTGCTTTTTTTGTACGACGTTACTATGCTGCCAATGTTGTCCGTATGTCATTTGCCTCTTTTCCGGAAGGAAATGTTTATGTCCACCTCTTCCCTTGACGTCGGCGTGTTGCTTCCGACGCGTGGTGTTTTATTTGCCAAATCCGGCCCGCCGGATATTAGCCCGATCTTGAACATGGCGGAAATGGCTGAAGCGTCCGGCTATCACTCCGTTTGGGTAGGGGATAGTATTACTGCTAAACCGCGCCTTGAGGCGCTGACGACGCTTGGCGCTTTGTCTGTGCGCACGCAGCGGGTCAAACTCGGAACTGCCGTTCTCTTAGCGGCTTTACGTCAGCCTCTGGTGCTAGCGCATGCGGTTGCCTCACTCGATGTGTTGTCAACCGGACGTATTATTCTGGGGGTTGGGGCCGGACGTGGCGGACGTCAAATTCTCTCGGATGAATTTGACAACTGCGGGGTTCCTTTTATGGAGCGCGGGCCGCGCCTGAATGAACTGTTGACGATATGCCGCCAGTTGTGGACTGAGACCCCTGTGTCGTTTGATGGACAATACTACCAGATATCGAATGTAGCGCTTGAACCTCGCCCTGTGCAAGCGTCTGGGCCACCCTTGTGGGTATCTAGCAATCGGATTAAGCAAGGACTGCGGCGTGTGGCGAGATTGGCGGACGGGTGGATTACCAACGTCACCACATTGGATGAATACCGGGTGTGTTGGGAGCATATCGTTGCTGAGGCAGAGGCTGCTGGCCGCGATCCGCAGCAGATTCATCAATGCTTGTATTTAACGGTCAATGTCAACCTAGATGGTGACGTTGCACGGCAACAGGGCTGCCAATTTCTCGAAAGCTATTACAAAAAGCCTATAGCCGAGATTGAGGCGGACCTGGTGTGTCAATTCGGCAGTCCAGATGAAGTCTTGGCGCGTATTGATGGTTATCGGCGTTTAGGGGTGAGCACCGTGATCATTCGTTTTGCTTCGCCGGACCAAATGGAGCAGCTTGAGATTTGTTCTAAAGAAATCCTTTCTCGTGTGTAAGGAGTGAGTGTGTTAACGCTGTCACCCAAACCTTATTCCAGAAGTATTGGACGGCAGCGAAATACGTGCGCGTCGAGTTACGAGTTTGCTGAGGATATTCGATCAACCGGTTTTTTCGCCAGAAGGTGCGCAGCATTCAGCGCTGCTGTGAGATGTTGTTGACCCAAGATGAAGGGCAAGTGCCTGAGACGATAGAAGCTTTGGTGCAGCTGCTTGATGTGGGTCGGAAGACCGTCAATGTCATTTTAGGCAACGTCTTTCATCATCAATGGTATTGCGGTTGATACACATGTTAAACGTTTATCGCAACGGTTTAATTTGACTGATGAAGCAAATCCAGATAAAATTGAACGTGGCC
>JAPULM010000331.1 GCA_027294925.1 bacterium | reverse complement strand
TCATTAAGACCATGCGGCACGTGTTTGCTATGCCGCCCTGGCCATACCAACGGCCATGCGGGACTATACCGAAGAGGTGCGCCGTACGCAGGGCCTCGAACTACGCATACGAGTCGGACTCAACTCTGGGGAAGTGGTGGTCCGTACCATTGGTAACGATTTGCATATGGACTACTCGGCGGTGGGACCGACAACGCACCTTGCGTCTGGCATGGAACAATTGGCGACACCGGGGCGTATCCGTTTGTCATCCTCAACGCTCTGCCTGGTCGAAGGATTGGTCCAAGCCAATGATCTCGGACCCTCCCGGTCAAGGGCACGAGTGAACCTGTGGAGGTCTACGAACTGACCGGTGCCAGTCCAATCCGTAGACGCTTCTCAGCCTGCTTATATATGCGGGCAAAAGGCGGAAAAACTTTTGTCTAGGCACTTAGAACCCGTATATCTATAGGAGGAACACGATGCAGGTTGGTTATCAGGTGGGCCAGGTTGTTCTGAGAGGAAGCGTCGACATCCAGCAGCAGTGGCGTGAACACCTGGAGCAGTTCCGCGCCTCACGAGACGCCGGGTTTGACATCTACTGCTGGGCACATCATTACTTGATCGACCCCTTTCAGCATTTCCAGCCTCTGACGGTGCTGGCGCGCCTGGCGGCAGAGCCGGGCACGATGCAGCTGGCAACCTCGGTCCTGCTGCTGCCCCTGCTCAACCCGGTAGATGTGGCAGAGCAAGTGGCAACCCTGGACCACATCTCTGAGGGCCGCTTCATACTGGGTCTTGGCCTGGGCTACCGTCCCGAGGAGTGCGAAGCGTTTGGCACCCGTATGTCGCAGCGAGCTGCCCGCTCCTCTGAGAGTCTGGAGCTGATGTTGAGGTTGTGGACCGAAGAGACGGTGACCCACCATGGCCGCTATTTCAACGTCACCAAGGCGCGCCCGACGGCGCGACCCTATCAGAAGCCCCACCCGCCAATCTGGCTGGCGGCAATGAGCGACCCGGCGGTGCGGCGAGTTGGCCGCGAAGGTCATGTCCTATACATCGGTCCGGTTCAGACCTACACCACCATCCAGCGGCAAATCGACCTGTACCACCAGACCCTAGATGCGCACGGCCACTCTGTGCCTGCGGATATGGTGCTGGTGCGGGAATTTTTTTGCGCCAGGAGTCACGACGCGGCGTGGGAGAAGGCACGCCAGGGCTTTGCGAAGAAATATGAGGTGTACGCCACGCACGGTTTTCACGGGGAGGACCCGGAGATGACCCGCAAGGTCACCGGTGATCTGGATACCTTGACCGAGGATACCTTTATCATCGGCAGTCCTGAGGAATGCGTCGAGCAGATTGCCCGCTACCGGGAACTTGGATTCAGCCATGTGGCATTGCGCCTTTTCTACCCGGAGATGCCACAGAAGGACGTCCTGGAGCATATCGAACTGGTGGGGAAAGAGGTATTGCCTGCCGTGCATCAACTCTGAGGACGAAGCAGATAGATGGGCATCATGATTCTGCCTGGTTCTGCCATGCGTGGAGCGATCAAACTCAACCAGCAAACTAGAGGAGACAAGATCATGGTATGGCGATTGCTTCCGGTCCTGCTACTTCTTGGCGGCATCGGTTCAACCTCAGGTGAAGCGCCGCAACTCCCTATCTTTGACGCCCATATCCACTACAGCCAATCTGCCTGGCAGAGCGTGACGCCCGAGCAGGCTCTGGCTATTCTGGACCAGGCTGGTGTGCAATGGGCGCTGGTATCTAGCACACCGGATGACGGCACGCTGAAACTTCACAAGGCGGCGCCACAACGGATGATTCCTGTGCTCAGGCCCTACCGGAACCGTGCAGACATGGGCAGCTGGCACAGCGATCCCGAGGTTCAGGCCTATGTCGAGAGCCGCCTCAAACACGGCGTCTACAAAGGGATTGGTGAGTTTCACCTGTCGGCTTCCAACGTCGCAGCACCGGTGGTCAGACGTTTTGCTGCCCTTGCCGAAGCCCACGCGCTCTTTCTACATGCCCATGTTGATGACGCAGCCATCGAGCAGATGTGCCATCTCTATCCGAAGGTGCGCCTCCTGTGGGCGCATGCCGGCATGTCGGCATCGGCCAAGACGGTGGGGCGACTTGTCGCGCAGTGCAACAACCTCTGGGTGGAACTGGCGCTACGATTTGATGTGGCTCCCGACGGTCAGCTCGACCCAGCCTGGCAGGCGTTGTTTCTGAAACACCCTGATCGCTTTCTGATCGGCACCGATACCTGGCTGCCCGAGCGCTGGTCGGAGTTGGTGGAAGAAATCGAGACCAAGCGCCGCTGGCTGGCTCAACTACCGCGTGAGGTGGCGCAACAACTGGCCTATCAGAATGGCCAACGGCTATTGGAGGCGCGTTGACGCTGTGGCTAAAAGTATCCGGATACATGTTGGCAGCCCCTTCTTTCCTGGCCAGAGAGAGGCCTCGGGAAGGCCGGCTTGCAAGGCGAGGGTCAGGGGTGAGCTGCACGTCGAGGTGAACCTTATCAGGGCCGGCCGCAATCACGCTGCGAAAATCCCAGGCGCTGTGGTGCCAATCGTCTCCAGGCCATCCCATACAGGGCAAAACTGATGGTGAACACCACCAAATTGGTGGTATAGAGCCATTTATCTTAGAGCCTGGCGTGACGTTTGCGGATGTGACTTAAGGCAGCAGCCTTGTTTTTGCAGCAATGATGTGGAATAATCTTCTCATATGAAATAAGCTCTTCTTCTCTCTAAGCCATCTGCAATACTATCCATACACAGTCCGTGTCGTATTCATTACGCCCACTGCGGTAGGCGCCGATGTGATAGCGCAGGATGGTCTGACTGGCGTCACCGGCGCCGCTTGGGCTGATACTGCCGGCCAACCGATGTGCATAAAACGCTGTCCGGGACAGCAAGACAATTCAAGACTGAGAACTGAGGGATGAGGTGTAAAAGTTTATGGATCCATTGACGATTGGCGATGTCCGTATTAGCTGTTTCATTGAGCATGAAATCCCCACGCGTCCTGCCTGGATTTTTCCCGACGCGACGCCTGCAGCGGTGGAACGCCACCGTGAGTGGTTGGCGCCACACTTCCTCGATGATAGCGGCAAGTTCTCAATGAATATTCAGAGTTTTGTGGTGGAGACACCGGACCTGACGGTTTTGGTCGACACCTGTGTCGGCAATGACAAACCCCGCAAGGTGCCACAGTGGCATATGCAACGCACGACGTTCCTGCAAGACCTGGAAGTCGAGGGATTTCCGGCTGAATCAATTGATGTGGTGCTCTGCACCCACTTGCACGTTGATCATGTCGGTTGGAACACACGGCTGGAAAACGGTGCCTGGGTACCGACCTTTGCCCGCGCGCGTTATCTCTTCGCAAAACAAGAATGGGACTACTGGTGCAAGCAGGAGGAAGACGAATACGGGCCAACCATCGCAGATAGCGTGCGTCCGATTGTTGAAGCCGAACGCGCCGAACTGGTTGACGGTGATTACCGCATCAGCGACGAACTATGGCTCGAGCCCACCCCTGGCCATACCCCAGGGCACGTCAGTCTGCATATTGCCTCAGAAGGCCAGGAAGCGGTCATTACCGGTGATCTGATGCACCACCCGATTCAGTGCAGCGAACCGTGCTGGAACAGCCGGGCGTGCACCGATCCAGAGCAAGCCCGCGCTACCCGCCGGGCTTTCCTGCAACGCTACAGCGGTGGTGAGGTCGCTATCCTGGGCACCCACTTCGCCTGGCCCACGGCCGGCCACGTGATGCCGCACGGCGATGTCTGGCGTTTCTGTGCTTTGCCTTAGTTCGAAACCGTCAGAATGCGGATTGCGGAATAACCCCTTTTCTTTTAATTCCGCATTCCGTATTCCGCTTATCTAGGTTGGCTTAACCCTGCCGCACTTTTGGAAACACCTCTTGCGCCAGCATGTGAAGCACGTCGAGCACCATATTTTGCGGCATGCCGGGCCATTGCACACTCATGATCAAATGATTGACACCGGTCACCTGATTGAATTTGAGGATCTGCTCCGCCACCTCATCCGGTGATCCGAGTAGAAAACGGTCGCGAATAAGATCATCAAAATCGACCCCAAGGTCATTGTCGCCGGCCGGCATCGCTTTACTTTGTCCCCAGGCGTGATACGCCTTGTACTTCTCCTGCAGGAAGGGCTGACAGAGGCGGACGGCTTCATCACGCGTTCTGGCCACAAACACCTCACGCCGGGCCGGAAATTCAGCCGGGAAGGGCTTGCCGTATTCGTCCAACGCCCGCTTGTAGAGTTCGGTTTGCCGCACAATGGTGTCGATGCGGTTGTGGGGATTGACGTACCAGCAATCGCCTAACCTGGCGGCGCGTCGAATCGCCGGGTCGGCATTGGCGCCAATCCAGATCGGCGGATGCGGCTGTTGAATCGGTTTGGTAGGCGATGAGGCGTCCTGCAAGGTGAAATGCGAAGCGGTCATATTCACCCTATCTTCAGTCCACAGACGTTTGATAGCCTCCAGGTTTTCCTCAAATCGTTTGACACGCTCCTGCTGGGTGGTGCCGAAAGCGAGAAATTCAACCTCACGATAGCCTAGCGCCACCCCAAATATCACCTTGCCGTTGCTCATCACGTCTGCAGTGGCAATTTGTTCGGCAATGTCCAGCGGTTTGTGCAGCGACAGTAGAATCAAACCAAAATTCGTCCGCATATCTGGCGTCTCCGCCATCATGCGGCACAGGAATGGAAATTGCTGAAAATCTTGAAACGGCACAGCGCTGTAGTGCATGCCCTTGGTGAGACTGGCATAACCCAGTTGATTGACCAAACGCGCCTGCTCCAGGAGTTCTGCAAAGCGGGTTCGCATATCATCCTGTGGCGGGAATTGGCCCCGCATCATCAAACCAAACTGTATGTCAGCCATCGTTTTCTCCATTGTTGATATGCATAAGCTGCGGGTGTAAAGCGCGCTGGCGAACCGCGCCGTATTGGCTGGGTATCATAACAGATTGACATATAAGCAGCGATACGAGTCTTTGCCAAGCAAATATTTTGATTCCCCGCTGGTATAATGGGACTAAGTGGGACACAATAAAACGTCTTTTGGGCTCCGCTCTATAGACATTCAGGTTTGCTTTTGAAAATCTAGACAGCCTGCTTGAGCAGGGTTGGGCTGTGCCCCACCATGACCCGGCGGTGCAGCCCTGCCACACCCTATGTGACCTTATGCAGGGCAGGTAGGAGAAGCGGGAAAGGTCGATTCATTCTCATAGGACGAGCACAACGATATGGCGCGGCCGACAAGTAAACGCAATTTGTCCAGCTTACAGAAAACCATTTTGCAATGGTTGTACACGGATTACCAGCGCCGTCAATCTGCCGGTGAGGGGCTGCAGACGCCCTACACTGACATCGTACGGGCAGTAGCGACCGATAAAGCCGGGGTGACCCTAACCCTGCGTCAACTGATGCGCAAAGGGTTGCTGCTGATTACCTTACCACGTGGCGGACGCACCCGCTGTGTCATCCTGACAGAGGAGGGGAACGCATCTGTCAAAGCGCTAGCGACCGACAAGCGACAGCCAGGCGCCAAAGCATCTATTGACAACTTTACCAAGCTTATTTGGCAAGAACAGCGTCTTGCGGCGAAGCAGCGCAACCGTAAACAGCATACGCCCCGCGAGCGGGATAAACGCCGTTGGCGCGATGATGATGAATCCAATGATTAGTACCGCATAGCGCCATTACCCCGCTAGTTTGGCGGGGCGACATCCTTTGACCTTTAGAAACGCTCAAGCCTGTCCAGTATGAAACACTATAATATATTTAAATCAATTTTATATAGATTAGGCTGATAGCATACTTTGCGACGCGTCATTTCCCCTTCAGACGTTCAGTTTATGCAACGCCTTGTATCCTTGAAACGTGATCCATTGATTAACGACTGAGATTATGAGAGAAAAAAATTTGTCGCGTTGAAATGACTTTATGTAACAAAATCCTTGACGTATTATGCCGAAGCTGTAGACTTTCAGCTGATATGCGACATGGTTTCGTGTAAGGCGGGCTCTTAATAGGAGTCCACAACTGCCGTAATGAGAGGAGGTGAGTTCATGACTAAAGCAGAACTCGTAGAACAAGTTATCAAGGCCAGTAAGACAGATCTTAGCAAAAAAGATACTGGCGAGCTGATTGACTGTATCTTCCAGACAGTTGGTAAAGCCATCAAAAAAGAGGCTCGTTTTTCGTTTCCTGGTTTTGGAACTTTTACCGTCAAGAAACGGGCTGCCCGCAAGGGGCGTAACCCACGCACTGGCTCCGAAATCAAGATTAAAGCCAGCAAAACGGTTGGATTCAAACCAGCCCCGAGCCTCAAAAAAACATTGTAAGCCAGGCCTGACGGGGGAATTGTCGAATTTCCCCGTCCTCTAGTCAATTCACCCTACCTTACCATCTGATTTTACGCCCTTTCCTATTATCCATCCGTTTACGCAGGTTGAGATCAACATTGGCTATATGCGGCCGGCGGCGTCATGCGTGTATAGCCGGCTGGGGCGCTATCTCGGACATGCTACAATAGTTGACCCTATCGTCACCTGTAGATCGGAAAAATAATTTTTAAGGATGCCAGGCAGTATGTCCTTATTCTATGGCTGGATTGTTG
>JAPULM010000330.1 GCA_027294925.1 bacterium | reverse complement strand
CTTGCGCCGTCATGATGGCGGATGAACAAGCACTCAGGCTCAACATTGCCAACAGTAACAACACCGCTATGCAGGACGTCAAACGCATCGCGGCCATGCCGATTACCCCCTGTTTGCCGGGCTGAATTGAGCGCTTGACGGCTTAGGACGAAACAAGGCGACAAGGAAGTATCCTTGTTTATCATACCAAGTTTTATCAAGTTGAAAACCTGCCTTATCACCCATCGCCTGGATGTCGTCAAGCGAATATTTGTACGAATTTTCAGTATGGATGGTTTCGCCCGCTGCAAAGCGAACCGATTGGGCAAGATTGGCAATCGTCACCTGTTGCGTCCGTACACTACGCAAATGCATTTCAATACGCCCACATGCTGCATTATACAGCGCAACATGTTCGAAGTATCGTAAATCGAAGTCGCCACCAAGTTCACGATTAATACGCTGTAGGAGATTAAGATTGAAGGCCGCCGTCACGCCCTGTGCGTCATCATAGGCCGGTAGTAATAGACGGGTTGACTTTTTCAAATCAATGCCGAGCAAAAAGGCGTCATCTGCGCCCATCATGTCTCGCATACGCCGCAGGAAAATAGCGCTCTCCCGGGCGGTAAAATTCCCCATACTTGAGCCGAGAAAAGCAACCGCTTTGACGTTAAGACACAAACGCTGGACGACTTCCGGATGTTGAGCAAAATCAGCATGCAATGCAGCGATCGACAGGTGCGGGTAGTCAGACAGTAATTGCTCGGCAGTGCGCAACATGATGGTGCGTTCAATTTCCACCGGGCAATAAACGAAATCAATCCCCGCTTGTTCATAATGAACGAGAAGATGACGCGTTTTGGCCGCATTACCGGGCCCTAGCTCAATCAATGGTAAATGGCCAATTTCGGCATGTATTTCAGCTCCAAATGTGGCCAGAATTTCACCTTCGGCTCGGTATGGATAATACTCCGGCAAGGCACAAATTTGCTCATACAGTGTTGACCCATCCGCATCATAAAAATATTTGGCCGGTAAGGCTTTGGGTATTGCAGCAAGACCCTTTTGCACATCGTTGGCAAAAGTATCCTGGGCGTCGACCATATCCATGCTATAAATACGTAGCCTACCGTTATACATCTCCTCATATGTCATAGGAAATCCTTGCTTGGGGAGAGCAACCGAATCAACGATTATCAAAACACCTATCCATCATGCGGGAGAGAGAAGTCACCGGTTCTTGTTCCGCCCATAGTATACCTGTACACTCAGAAAGCAGGAAAGGGGGGATGTGAAACAAAATGACGGATTCAATCCGCAGCGCCATTGCCTATCTAACCTATAACGGTATTTATAATTTCACCAATGGCATTGGAACCCAATCCCAACTACTACTAAGCGGCCTGGAGCATCTCAAAGACGAACTTTACACAGAGTTCGGCCGACTTGATGTCCATGTGGCATGCCCAATGCCCGATCAGCAGACCTGGGGATTTGACAAGGCCTTCTTGCGTCGGCAGCATGAACGCATTAAAGCGCTTGGCGGCAGCTTGCATTTTGTATCTTACAAAAAACAACCAGCACAAGAATTATGGGACCTCAGGTCGTGGCTCAGCCTGTCAAAGATGGTCACACCTTGGCTGCAGGGGCTCTATACACAGTACGATAGATGCCTCACGATTTGTGTTGACCAACCCTGGTTATTAACCCCTACCTTTTTAGCCCACGGTCATCGGGCAAGGCCCCAACAACCCATCCTTCTGGTCCTCTATAATACGGCTTTCATCCGTAGCCCGAGTGCCCCCAACACAGACGAAATCGCTTGGGAGCAGCAAGGCCTTACGCAATCGGAACAATGGCAACACGTGTCTATTGCAGACGTTTGCCCGTCTTTCACGGACCACCTCCAAGCAAATTTCCAATTTCCCCAGCTAGCTCTTGCCCCGTTTACTTCAAGCATTATGAGCCTGGATGCAGACTTTAGACCATTACCACCGTTTGAGGTGCAAAACATTTTAGAGCGCTATCAGGTGCCGCTCAATATCCCTATCGTGCTTGCTTTCGGCAGAGCGGCGCCGATCAAGGGTTTTGACCTCCTCATTGCGGCTCTGCAAGCGTTACGTCAGCAATGTCACCTGGTTCTAATCTCCGTACCCTATCGCGACGACCACGCCGAGCAACTTCATTATGACAATCTATTAGCCTTGCACCAGGTACCGGCAACGCATATCAAACAATTTAACCGCGAGTTACCAAAAGCACTGTGTCAATGGCCCGGCACCAAAATGGTGGTGGCACCATCACGCCAGGAAACCTTTTCAAACATACCACTCGAAGTTGCTTTGTGGGCACAGCGCCAGGGACCAGTGCTAGTCGCTTCGGATGTCGGAGGCTTTGTCGACCTCATTGAAGACTATAAAACAGGCTTTCTATTTAAATCCGCATCACGCCAATCCTTACAACAAACCCTGCAACGTGTCTTTCGGCTAAGTCCGGAAATCCTGGCATCGATTCGACACCGCCTCTATCAGCGTGTGATTCGGCAGCACGATTTCCAACACACCTTGCCTACCACCCTACGCTGGTTTTGGGGCTCATAAGGCGCCAATGATAAGTTGACACCCAACCGCTAGATTGTTAGGGTAAACCTTCATATTGGATACAACCGACAACTATTATTAAGACTGAACACCGTGAAAATTGCCTTGATTACCCCAGCCCCTTCACAGTCGCGCCAAGGAAATCGTGTCACAGCCCTGCGCTGGGCAGCCATTTTGCGGGCCTCGCAACACCGAGTCGTCGTTGCCCAAGAATACGACGGAAAACCTTGCGATATGATGATCGCGCTCCATGCGCGCCGCAGCTTTACATCGATTAAACAGTTTAAACAAAAATATCCCTCGAATCCTTTAATCGTCGCGCTGACGGGTACGGACCTTTATGGCGACATCAAGACCGATAACGATGCACAGCAATCCTTACAAATCGCATCACGCTTGATCATTTTGCAGCCCAAGGGTTTTGACGAGCTGATGCCCTCCCTGCATGACAAAACACGGGTCATTTACCAATCTGTTGCAAGCCCAACCTATACGCCGGCAAAAGCCAAACGAACCTTCGACATCTGTGTACTGGGTCACTTACGAGAAGTCAAAGACCCCTTTCGAGCTGCCCAAGCAGCGCGGCTTCTACCGCCGACATCGCGTATTCGCATTGTCCACGTCGGCAAAGCATTGAATGACGAGATGGAACAGCTGGCACAATCTGAACAGGTGTCCAATTCACGCTACCGTTGGTTAGGCGAACGCCCGCGCTGGCAGGCGTTACGCCTTCTAGCCAGAAGTCATGCGATGATTCTATCCTCACATATGGAGGGAGGGGCCAATGTCATTTCTGAAGCCTTAGGCGCTTCGGTTCCGATCCTTGCCTCACGCATCCCCAGTACCATTGGGCTGCTTGGCAACGATTACCCGGGCTATTTTGAGGTCACGGACACCGTTGCATTAAAAGAACTGTTACAACGAATTGAAACCAATGCATCCTTCTACCAACAGCTGTGTGAGGCATGCGCACGACAGGCGCCGCTGGTCCACCCATCACATGAGCAACAAGCCTGGAAACAATTAATCGCGGAATTCTGTCCTTAACCCGGATTGAAGAAGGTACAAGCCCGTCATGTTTACAACGGTATTGTGTGATCTCGACGGAACGCTGGTGGATTCAAGCCAGGATATTACGCTAGCCTTTCGCTATGCCCTCAAGCAAACCTGCCCTGGCAACCTACCCAGCCTTCTCAACATCGCACAACACATTGGCAAGCCTTTGGCACAAATGGCCATCGAACTCGGCTATCGCTTATCGCCTTCCCAGCTAGCCCGCTTTCTAGACACCTACCGCGCCTACTACAATCTACACGGTGTGCGTAACACCCGTACCTACCCAGGCGTTGTCGAAACGTTACACCGCCTTACCTCGACCACGTTCGGCGTGGTCACCACCAAATCGCCACCTCATGCGCAAGCGGCCTTGCGTGTTCTAAATATGGCATGCTTTTTTCGCCATGTTCAGGGCACCACCCCGGACCTGATGCCAAAGCCGGCCCCGGACACGGTATTAGCAGCCCTTCAGGCGCTACAATGCGACCCCCAAAAAACATTGATGGTAGGTGACACCTCGGCTGATATTGAGGCGGGACGAGCTGCCGGCATCAGAACCTGCGCCGTGACCTACGGATTTGGCAGTCGGCAGGAATTGCGGAGCGCAGGTCCTGACTATTGGATAAGCTGTTTTACGGAGCTGACGAAGATCATCGGCAGGAAATCGCCTAACTTCAGCAGCAACGAATGGAACTTACCCGTGTAGCGCCGGTTCTAAAACGGCATTTAACTGTCGACATGCATCAATGACTTCCGTCGCGTAACCCGGAAACCAGGCATGCATCCACATGGGACGCTCAAAAAAAGCCATCGGGGGTTGATTAGGACGTCGAATTCCCACCCGTCGCACCAGACCGGAAGCATTGATGAAACTGACCTCTTGCAGCATACGCCCGGCAGCCGAGAAGCCAATGGAGAGCGGACATAGGGCACGTATGCGAGATACCGACTGGGCTAAACCACGCAAGCAGAATGCATGTGTGCGTCGGCGCACGGTGGGCGGCAAGGCTTGTAAAATGGTCGACATGGTAAAGCCTGAAAAAACAGTATCGTCCACCACCGCAACAGAAGCGGCATCTTGCAAGCCGCTTAATTGCTCACGCCATGAAATCGCCTTGACACTAACTAAGTTATAACCGCCTTGCCCATCTTCCTCGCGTGTCACGTCAACACGCCGAATATGAGGGAACCAGTTGCTGCGAGCGTGAAGTTGTTGCGCCACTCGTTCTCCAGCTTGGCCAATGCCGATGGTTACGGCAAAGGGCGAATGGGACGCTATAGATAGAAGCGCTTCGAGCTGATCTTGTAGATGTAAAATCACCACGTGAGCGGATTCTTGACACAATAGTTGGAACAATTGCTGTGTCAAGGTAAATGCCCTGGACGGTGCGCCAAAACGTTGTCGTACCCAATCACTTAGATCGTCATGGATATAAAACACTCGTGGGGGGGGGGCTTGATAGGATTGGTCTGACACGCTGAACAATTTTCCCCAAAAAACACCTTAAACGACATTCCTGCTGTGGGTTATATCACGATCTTACGGACCACACAAGGTGCCCATATGTCTGGTGCCTACACGCGTCGCTTGATACCGAGGTGCGAACTAAATTCTTGTTCAACCTGCTCCGTGTTATCGGAAGAATTATAAAGCACCAGATTACGCAGATGGTCGTAGCTCCTCAAACCCAGGATTTCAATAAACTCGACCCCAACGCCTCTCTCATCGACACGCACAATCTTGCCCAGGATATCAATACCTAACTGACTTTCTGGTTCCCCAAGGGCAAATTTGATACGACAATCCGTCCCCACCGGCGGGGGATTGTCACAGGCCAAGAAAACGCCTTTCATACTCACATCTCGTGACTCGACCTGCACGGCTGATTCTTGCCAGGAAAGCTTACCGTCAAGCTGCACCCCAACTCGGGTAAATTCTCGTCGATCATTGTACCGCGTCATGGTTGATATTCCTCATTGATGGGTGGTGCTTTCTGGTCGGCAAATCAAGCTAAGCAAGATAGGACACCCCATACGTTCGCAGGTCATTGGTGCGCACCGATCGGTTCATCTTTCATCACTGCCTGCTGCTCATTCAGGGCTTTCAAAATGGCCGTTGCGATATGGGGCAGGGGGATCACCTTTTGTGCAGCGCCCAGCTTGACCGCTTCCTTAGGCATGCCGTACACCACACAACTCTTCTCATCCTCGGCCAGCGTGTGAGCACCACTCTCACGCATGGCCAGAAGGCCGGTGGCGCCATCAGCGCCCATGCCGGTGAGGATGGCACCAACAGCGTTGCGTCCGGCATTGCGGGCCACAGAGTGGAATAAGACATCAACGCTCGGGCGCTGGTGATGGACCGGCGCACCGTCCTTAAGCTGCACCAGGTAACGGGCGCCGCTTTTATGCAACAGCATATGTAAATGGCCTGGCGCAATCAGCGCCACACCGGGAACAACCGGGTCATTGTCACGCGCTTCACGAACTTCCATTTGGCATTCCTGATTCAGGCGTTTGGCAAACGCCGCGGTGAAATGTTCCGGCATGTGTTGCACGATCACCGTCCCCGGAATATTGGCCGGTAGCCCTCGTAGAACCACCTCAATCGCCTTGGTGCCACCGGTAGAGGCCCCGATCGCCAAAACTTTGTGGGTGGTGTCGAGCTGGATGGGCGGGGGCGGGACAGCAGTTGGTATCTTCTGGACCATTTCATGCGGCTTGGGCAAACGCGCCACGGCGGCGACGCGAATGGCCCGAACCAGGTCCCGCGCCACATCAGGAATGGAATATTGTGTACCGGGCTTGCAGATGACATCGATCGCCCCTAAGGACAAAGCGCGTAGTGCCGCCTCGCTATTTTTCGGCGTCAATGAACTGACGATCACCACTGGCACCGGATAGTGCTTCATCAGCTTAGATAAGAAGGTCAAGCCGTCCATACGAGGCATTTCCACATCGAGGGTTATCACATCCGGACGTAGTTTAACGATCTTATCGCGTGCGACGTAAGGATCGACCGCCGTGCCAATCACCTCAATCCCATCAAATTTAGAAAGCTCATCGGTTAGTATCTTCCGGACCACAGCTGAGTCATCTACAATCAGCACACGAATCATCTTTACAACTCCTCGACAGAGGCTTGCTCCGCTTGCTGGGCAAACAAAAACAGTTCGGCCCGGCCTTCTTCAAAATCAAAACGGACTTTCGCCATCAATGGCACCGGACCATTTCCGACCGGGGCATCACTGGCCACGATTTCAGGTGGGTTGAGGTTGAATATCTCTTGGCTGCCGCCAATTCTGGGTAGGACATTGCCACACACCACGTTGGCCACCTCACACAGGGCATCATGTTGTTGATCTTCAGAGGGTGGCTTGTCTTCGCCAAGCATATTGGCGGCTAGACTAGGCAGCAG
>JAPULM010000033.1 GCA_027294925.1 bacterium | reverse complement strand
CCTATGCGCTGGCACGCAAATACCCCGGGGCGGGTACTGCCTGGGTTGCAGCGCTGTCAAACACTATTTAGGGACCCCGTTGCAATTTTTTTGCTGGGTGCTATGATGAGGTTCCCTCGCATCTATACCTCAAAACACTTCCGTACAGGAGAATCGATCGTGGCTAAAAATGGATTTCGCGTCTTTGATAGCGACTTGCATGTGTTCGAACCCGCTGATTTGTATGAGCACTATCTTGAAGCAAAATTTAAACACCAAGCGCCCACCACGACACCTTCCAAACACGGTGGCTATCGTCCTGCCGGCTGGCAAGTAGGTGAGTATTCTTTTCCACGTGCAATTGGCAACGGCCGCAAGGATGCTGAAGCGCGTTCCCGTGAGGTGCTCAAGCCCTACGAAGCCCAGCAATTCAACCCCGCATCACAGTTGCAAGCGATGGGTGTTGAGGGCATTGATGTCGCGGTGTTATTTCGTACGTTGCCGGTCATTTGCATCGACGACTTAGAAGCAACGTTTGTGACTGCCCTGTGCCGGGCGTGGAACGATTGGGTCACCGACTTCCGAGCCCTTGACCCCGAACACATGCACGCCGCAGCGTTGCTCACCTTGCACGATCCGGCCCTGGCGGCTGAGGAACTGCGGAGATGCGTTGAAGATCTCGGCATGGTGGCGGCGCAAATGGCCCCCAACCCGGTTAACAGTCGGCATCTTCATGACCCGAGTTGTGACGTCTTATGGGCCGAGGCTGAACGCCTCGATGTTCCCATTTGCTTTCATCCAGCGCCCAATAATTACGGTAATGATCATTTTGTCAATCGCTACCTCAGCAGTCCGAGCACCACGATGGCGATTACCCTCAACAATCCCGTTGAACTGATGGCGGCAGTCGCCAGTATGACGGCCGGTGGCGTCTTACAGCGTTTTCCGGCTTTGCGGGTCGCTTTTCTAGAAGGTAATTGTAGCTGGTTGCCCTGGTTGCTTTGGCGTTTGGACGAATTATATGAAATGTCCAAAGCTGGTGAGACGGCCCAGCTCGACCAGGATCCAAGCGCTTACTTCATGCGTCAATGTTTTATCAGTATTGAGCCGGATGAACACCTGGCGAAACATGTCGTGCAAGAGCTAGGCGACGATATCCTGGTCTTTTCGACCGATTATCCCCACTCGGATTCTCGCTTCCCGGATTCAACCGATTGCTTACTTAATCTTGAATTGAGCGACGCCACCAAAACAAAGATTTTGTGGGACAACTGTACGCGACTGTACGGCAGCCGAGTTGGCAGCGCTCTGGTCGGTTGACCTTTGCACCGTCCATTGAAAGGTGACCCTATTGGTGTTGACAAGGATCTTGGTTGCAAATCGAGGCGAAATCGCCATTCGTGTCATGCGTGCTGCGGCGGAATTGGGCCTTGAGACGGTGGCGATATTTTCTGAAGACGATGCTGCGTCACTACATGTGCACAAAGCTGACCAGGCACACCGATTAACGGCAAGGGGCAGCGCCGCGTATCTGGACCAAGAACAGATCTTG
Source organism: bacterium (assembly GCA_027294925.1). The sequence goes on along the minus strand of JAPULM010000033.1, from coordinate 12,907 downwards.
GCGATCGCTCAGCAAGAAGCATGTGACGGCATGCATCCGGGATATGGTTTTTTAAGCGAGAATGCCGACTTTGCCCGCCGCTGTGAGGCGCTCAATATCGAATTCATCGGTCCCTCTCCTGCTGCTTTGGCGCTATTTGGCGACAAGGTCAGGGCGCGAGCCTTGGCGGCACAACTTGGCATTCCCATTCTACCTGGCACCGAATGCGCCACGTCGCTGCAGCAGGCGGTGGATTTTTTCCGTCGTCTCCAGCCTGGCCAGGGCATGATGATTAAGGCCGTGTCCGGTGGTGGTGGCCGCGGCATGCGGGCCGTCAAGCATGAGGACGACATTGAATCGGCCTACAGGCGATGTCAGTCTGAGGCTCTGCAAGCGTTTGGTATTGGCGACGTTTATGTTGAAGAATTTATCGAGCGACCCCGCCATATCGAAATCCAAATACTCGCCGATAAACACCGCAACACGATGCATCTCGGTGAACGTGAATGCAGTATTCAACGGCGTCATCAAAAGATTATTGAGATGGCACCGAGTCCGAACCTCTCATCGACGCTACGAGCAAAGTTGACCGACGCCGCGATTCGCTTAGCTCAGCAAGCCGACTATGAGAGTCTGGGCACCTTCGAATTTCTGGTCAATGATCGAGATGATGCGGTGCTTCCAACTTACGCCTTTATTGAAACCAATGCGCGTTTGCAGGTGGAGCATACCGTCACCGAAGAAGTGACCGGCTTGGATCTCGTGCAGCTGCAGCTACAGGTTGCCTCGGGTTTGTCGCTATCTGACCCAGGGCTAGGTCTGCAACAGCCTCCCGCCCCCCACGGGTTTGCCATTCAGGTGCGCATCAATATGGAGACGATGACGCCCGATGGCGCGGTGCGCCCAGGTGGGGGACGCCTTACCGCTTTCGAGCCGCCGTCCGGTCGCGGCGTGCGGATCGATTCGTTCGGCTATACGGGCTATCACACCTCGCCGAATTTCGACTCTCTCTTGGCCAAGTTAATTACCCATACCACAAGCAGCGATTTTAGCGTGGCGGTGAAGAAGGCCTACCGGACGCTGTGCGAGTTTAAAATCGAAGGCGTGGTGACCAATATTCCATTCTTACTAAATGTGCTGAAACACCCGGCATTTGTAAACGCTGAGCTGCACACGCAATTCGTCGACCAACATTTGTCGGCCCTCGTTGAGCCACCCGATGCGGCCCACCATCGGCTCTATGTTGCCCCCCCCACCTCGCCGACAGCAGACGGGGGCATGGCACGTGCCGGTGCAACAGTCGATAGCAGTGATCCATTGGCGGTATTGGCACATGGCAAAAACACGGCGCGCTCGGCGTCGATGGTGCCGGCCGCGGCGCCCTCAGTTGTCGTGGCGCCGGTGATTGACGTGCCAGGCATGCTGGTGGTAGCGGCCCCAATGCAGGGCACGGTGATCAGCGTGGCCGTCGCGGTTGGCGATGCCGTGCATATGGGTCAAGAATTGCTGGTTCTTGAAGCGATGAAAATGGAGCATGTCATCCAGGCACCGGTCAGTGGCATCGTGCGCCAACTCGACATCGCGGTTGGCGATACGATTTTTGAAGCGCATGCGCTTCTCGTGATTGAAGAGAAGGAGACAGACCGCGCCGAACAGACGGACGACATTGAAGTCAATTTGGATGACATCCGCCCCGATTTAGCGCAAGTGCAGGATCGCCACGCCGCCACCTTGGACGATGCGCGCCCGGAGGCCGTGGCCAGGCGCCGCCGTACGGCGCAACGCACGGCGCGTGAAAACATTGACGACCTCTGCGACGCCGGGACGTTCGTTGAATACGGATCGCTGGTGCTCACCCCAGGCACTGGCTTGCCGCTTGCAGAGGCGATTCGAAAATTCCCTACCGACGGCATGGTCACCGGCATTGGCTCAATCAATGGACATCTGTTCTCCGAGCGCGATGCCCGCAGCGTCGTCATGTCCTATGACTACACGGTGTTGGCAGGTACCCAGGGCCCATTGAATCATCCCAAGACCGACCGCATGCTCGAATTGGCCGGAAAATGGCGCCGTCCAGTGGTCATTTTCACCGAAGGTGGTGGTGGACGCGCCGGCACCGGTGGCAGTCGGCAAGACGGTCAGCAGGCTGTCGATCACCGGGATAACGGCATGTACCGCCCGATGGACACCTCGACCTGGACCACACTCGGCAAGCTGAGCGGTCTGGTGCCCGTCATCGGCATCAACTCGGGGTATTGCTTTGCCGGTAACGCCGCCGTGCTCGGTTGTTGCGACGTCATTATCGCTACGCGGAATTCCAACATCGGCATGGGTGGCCCGGCGATGGTTGAAGGTGGTGGCCTCGGGGTGTTCTCGCCGAAAGAAATCGGCCCGATGGACGTCCAAACGCGCAACGGCGTGGTGGATATCGCCGTCGAAGATGAGGCCGAAGCGGTGGCCGCGGCGAAGCAGTATCTGTCGTACTTTCAGGGACCAACGCCAGACTGGAGCGCACCGGATCAGCGCTTATTACGCGGCATGGTGCCCGAAAATCGGCTACGCATCTATGACGTGCGGCACGTTATCGAGACCATGGCCGACAGCGGTTCCGTGTTGGAGTTGCGCCGGCATTTCGGGCTCGGCATGGTCACTGCCTTCATCCGCATTGAAGGGCAGCCGATGGGACTGATCGCCAACAATCCGCAACATCTGGCCGGCGCCATAGACAGTGACGCTGCCGACAAGGCGGCGAGATTTATGCAACTGTGCGACGGGTTTGATATTCCGCTGCTGATCCTGTGCGACACGCCGGGCATGATGGTGGGACCCGAAGTGGAAAAGACGGCCCTGGTGCGTCATTGTTGCCGCTTATTTCTGATCGGCGCCAATCTCACCGTGCCGCACGTGGTGATCGTGCTGCGTAAGTCCTACGGACTGGGGGCACAGGCCATGGCGGGCGGTGATTTTAAGCATCCCTTTTTCGTCGTCGCGTGGCCCACTGGGGAGTTTGGCGGTATGGGTCTCGAGGGTCAGGTGAAGCTCGGTTTTCGTAACGAACTCGAAGCCATTGACGATCCCCAAACGCGCGTCGAGCGTTACAACGCCCTGGTCGCACAAGCCTATGAGCGTGGTAAAGCCTTGAACTATGGCGTCTCATGGGGCATTGACGACGTCATTGATCCGGCCGATACACGTCATTGGATTAGCAACGCCTTGCGTTCAGTGCCCCAGTCGGACCGTAGCGGGCCAAAGAAACGCCGTAACATTGATGCATGGTAAGCATCCACTGAGCACACGATAGCCTTCGCGCCGGGCGTGAAACATCACCGTCCGAATGGCTGGATTCAGCCCCAGAACGCCTTCACCTCCGGTAAGAATGCCAATTGTCCTTTTTTTTGCCATAATTAGATTGCGCTTTCCTTTACGTTTTACCCGGTACTCGTCATAAAAAAGTACAACAAAAAGATACACAAGGAGACGGTCTGTCTCACCTGGCGGAAAACGGACGACAGGTCGACAGAGCGCTTCAGAACGTGTCAAGACGAGTATAATATCATGAAGACCCCATTATACGACTTTAGGAGGTCGCTTATGCCGGTCACACGTGTTGGTCTAATGGGTTTTGGGAGAATCGGGAGAAATCTCTTTCGCATTCTGTACCAGAGGGACGACATCCGTTTGGCGGCGATCAGCGATATCGCCGATCATAAAGCCCTCGAATACCTACTGCGTTTTGACACCATTATGGGACGATTTCCAGACGAGGTGAGCATTAAAGAGGGGCATCTCTATGTTGCTGGGCGCCAGATCCCCATCCTGTCGGGAAAGGAACCTGGTGATGTGTCATGGTCAGACGTTGGGGTTGACATCGTCGTCGAGGCGACGGCGCACTCGTGGTCGAGAGCCCAATTGGAACGTCACTTCGAGCGCGGCGCAAAGCGCGTCATTTTGTGCGTCCCACCTCAGGAACCACCGGACATCACGATTGTCATGGGAGTCAATGACGATCAGCTGCAGCCGCAACACCGGGTGGTCTCCAACGGGTCGTGTACCGCCCATTGTGCAGCCCCCATCATTAAGCTCCTGCACGATGCCTTCGGCATCCGGAAGGCGTTTTTGAGTACGGTACATGCGTATACCAACCAACAACGCCTGGCCGACGTGCCGACCGAAGATAAACGGCGCGGTCGTGCAGCGGCCGAAAATATCATTCCGCAAGAGACCAATGCTGCCGATGTCGTGATGACCCTGATGCCTGAGTTACGTGGCCGCATCAGCGGTGCCTCGATAAATGTTCCAGTGCCCAACGGCTCGGTGGTGGATCTGGTCTGCTGGCATGACAAACCCGTGACCCAGGTGGCGATCAACGAGGTGGTGCGAACAGCGGCCGCTACCAAGCATTGGCAAGCCATTATCGATTACGAAAATGAGCCCATCGTGTCGAGTGATATCGTGCGTAACTCTCACTCCACGACCTTCGATGCCCAGGCGACAATGGTGATGGCAAACCGCGTGTCAAAAACGCTAGCGTGGTACGACAACGGCTGGGGTTATGCCCATCGGGTGGTGGATCTTATCAACAAACTCAAGACGATCGAACAGGAGGCGGCGTGATGGCGATTCAAGTTGGCATCAATGGTTTTGGTCGCATCGGCCGCAGCGTGTTTCGCATCTTAAGCGCGCGGGATGACATCAATGTGGTGGCGATTAATGACCTGTTTGACAATGAACAGCTCGCCTATCTGCTCAAATACGATACGGTGATGGGCGTCTTCCATAAGGAGGTGAAGGCCGATACAGAGGCTTTGCACATCGACGGTGAACGCATCGCCATGGTTGCCCATGGTGATCCTGCCGACATTCCCTGGCAGGACTTCGGGGTGCAATTCGTTATTGAATCCACCGGGGTGTTTACCGACCAAGCATCGTTAATGCGGCATTTGGATGCGGGGGCGCAGTACGTGATCCTCACCGTGCCGGCCAAAGACGACATTGATGCCACCATCGTGATGGGGGTCAACGACGACCAGCTCAAACCGCAACACCGGATCGTGTCCAATGCGTCTTGTACCACCAACTGCTTGGCGCCAATTGTCAAGATCCTGGATCAGTCCTTTGGTCTCGAGGAGGGGTTTATCACCACCGTTCACGCCTATACCAACGATCAGCGTCGGGCCGATGTGCCACATAAAGACTTTCGCCGCAGCCGTGCCGCTGGCGTTAATATCATCCCGACCACGACAGGGGCGGCCCGCGCCGTCGGTCAAGTCCTACCGCAGCTGCAGGGCAAACTGGATGGCCTGGCAATGCGGGTTCCCGTCCCCGATGGCTCGATTGTCGACCTCACCTGCCGTCTCCGACGCCAGGCCAGCCGCGAGGCGATCAACGACACCGTGCGAGAGGCGGCTGAGGGCCCCATGCGAGGGGTGGTTGAGTATAGCGAAGCGCCTCTCGTTTCCAGCGATATCATCGGCAATCCACATTCCAGTATCTTCGACGCGCTGTCTACCCGTGCCGAGGGCGATGACTACGTCCGGGTCATGTCCTGGTATGACAACGAGTGGGGATATTCGAATCGCGTCGTCGACTTGATCGACCGGATGGCGGCAATGGCCCGTTAGCGGCATCGGACTGCAGCGTCTTAAGGACATTTTAGCGCCAGCACCACAGCCTCTTTCTTACGGCATCTACACCTCCCGTCTGCCCTATGGTCCCGCGGCGGCGCCCTGCGACCATTTGGCCTCCAGGGCCAGGGTGTCGCTGAGGCCCATGATCTCGAAGAATTCCTGCACACTCACCATGTCGTCGAGCAGCTGGCGTAACGCAGTGGTGGTGCGCATCATCTCTCCTTATTTGGCCAGCTCTTCGACGCAGATATCAATGCGGATGCGGCCTTGGAGGGCTGTTTACGGCTCTTTTTTACGGGCGATGGGGAACACCTTGTATATGCGTTGCAAGACAATGCCCGCCTTCTCCCTTGGGCTCGGCTGACGGGCGTGGTACGATGATGCGCTGATGCGCTGATGCTGTCACGACTGCTTTGAAACAACAAATGCGATTTCCCTGTACGCAAAGGCGCGGCACGATGCAAGTCGGGGTGCAAATGCAACACTGAGAGGTATCCCTTATGACGACCATAGCCCGGATCACCCGATCGGGCTCTAAGATGAGGAGGTAGATACGTATGGCGGGACCACTGGCGGGGGTACGCATCATCGACATCACCTCGGTCATCGCAGGACCTTTTGCCAGCATGATCCTGGGTGATTTGGGCGCCACGGTAATTAAAATCGAATCCCCACGTGGAGACGATAGCCGCCGTCTGGGTCCACCGTTTATACAAGGCACGGGTATCCCGTTCCTTGGTCTCAACCGGAACAAGTACTCATTGTGTCTCAATTTAAAGCATACGGCGGCGGTCGATATCGTCTATCGGCTTGCCGAAGGCGCCGATGTGTTTCTCGAAAGTAATCGGCCCGCTACGATGGAGCGCTTGGGGCTGGGTTATGACGTCATCCGTCAACATAATCCCCGCATCATATATTGTTCCAATGCGCCGTATGGTGCCGCCGGGCCGCTACGCGATCAAGCAGGGTATGAGCTTGCCATTCAGGCATATGCCGGTCTGATGTATCGCGGCGATGATCCACCCGAGCGCGAGCAACTGTCGATCGTTGATATTTCGACCGGCATGACGATGATCTATAGCATTTTGGCGGCCTTGTATGCCCGAGAGCGGACTGGAGAAGGACAACGGATCGACCTTTCGATGCTGGGATCGATTATGTCGATGCAGGCGGCGCGGTTCGTCGACGGCCCCAAAGACCCACAAGAGACCGAACGCAATATCGGGTGGGGAGCCACCTATCGGCCGTATAAAACCCGGGATGACTGGATCATTGTGGCCGTTTTGAATGACAATCTGTTCAGCAAACTCTGCACGGCCTTAGGATGTTCGGAGCTGTGTGACGATCCGCGGTTTGTGTCGCACGCCAAACGGGTGGCGCATGAACAAGCGTTAACGGATATAATCGGCCCCGTGTTGCAACAACAGTCGGCGGCCGTGTGGCTGGAGCGTTTACGGGCGGCAGGCGTTCCGTGTAGTCCCATTCAAGCGCTTGACGCGTTGTTTGAAGACCCCCAGATGAAAGCCAACGACCTGGTGACAGAAGTTGAGCATCCGCGCCTGGGCACGCTGAAGACATATGGCATTGCGGCAAAATTTTCATCCACCCCTGCCAGTATCCGGCTACCCCCGCCAGACCTAGGTGAACATACCGGTCACCTCCTGGAAGCATTGGGCTACAGCACAGAGGACATTGCAATCTTGCGCCAACAGGGTACACTCGGGTAGCACCGCCGCTAGCACAAAGCGCTACGGTGCGACGAGGGCATTGCGGAGCCTGATACAGTCGCCGTTAGTGACGTTACCTATCAGCTCATCCAAGGGTATTTCGTCTGCGAGGACCTGGGACAATATGCATCGAAAGGGGTGGACAATTCCCAACAGGTGTATCGGGTCTCGGATCTCTCGCCCGAGGCCTTCGATTCAGGTCGGTTTGCCAGATAAACACCGTCCGTTCCGAAAGCATCACGCGCCACCCAACACATTATTCCATTGACGATCCGCTGGGCACTTGCTACGCTTTCATATATACCGCCTACCAGACCGGTTCTGCTTTCCCTCCTGAAGAGACAAGACTTTCCTGTTCCTTCCCGAGTGATCGTCAATATGCCAGGTTTCGTTGGCATAGCATCGCCACACCCTCTGTTCATAGTGAACTGAGAACGGCGATCATGTTCGCACGCCGTGCAGGCGTGCATAGTAAGGAGACAGGTAATGTCTGTAAACATCTATGTTGGCAATCTCCCATTCACCACAAATGCGGAGGAAATTCGCGACCTCTTTAATGCCTATGGAGAGGTCGAAGACGTGAATCTTATCACTGACAGAGACACCGGCCGCTTACGCGGCTTCGGCTTCGTGTCCATGTCGAGCGGCGGCAACGAGGCGATTGACGCACTCAATCAGCAAGAATTGGGGGGACGCAGCCTCACGGTAAACCTCGCGAAACCCCGTGAAGAGCGACGCCCGCGCAGCTGGTAATGTGTTCGACACGCCAATAAGCACACGGTCCCGGGCATGATTCGTTGTGAGATTGTGCTGAAAACAGCGGTTCCTGGATAGGAATCGCTGTTTTTATCTGTTGAACCTACTTGCTTTCCCCGCAAGCAATGAACTCCCCCTGCCATGCGGCGTCCGCGGGGAAGTCGTATACCCTCACGAATTCAAAGCCATGCGGCTGGTCGACCTCATCACAGTCGCTCGCACAATGCATGGGCGTGCTAACCTTGGATGCCTTAGGTGCCGATCATTTTGGTCCTCACACCTTTGAGGAGCATATTTCCCCCCACCAGCGGATACCACGCCAGAGCCTGATGATCCGCCTTATGCAGCCCCTGGCCTGAGCCACTCAGTGAACAAATCATGGGGAAATCGAAGCAGTTGAGTTTCGATCGACTCTGACCCTATTGATTCTCTATTAAGACGTGACGGCCCACGTATTCCTTACCGAGAACAATTTGTCCGCTCCTGCCAATCGTTTTAATCGTCGTCATCTTTTATCTCTCCAGCAAAGCAAGATAATCATGCCACATGATATCAGGGTTGCGTGATACTGTAAAAACAGGAAATACTTTGTGCATTATCAGAAGTGAGGACTTGCAAAACAAGGACGACGGGGAGGCCGGCGTAAACTCTATATCATCTACCAGGTTGAGCAGCCAAACAGCGAGGCCATCCGCGCGGCGCCAGACCGGGAAGCAGCCGAGCGCTTTTCGGAACATGAGCCGTTTCACCAAGCAGGCCTGTTCGAGCGGGTTGAGATCACCCGCATGCGGCGGGGACAATGGCACCCCTCAATTAGACGATTAATGGGATAAAAAGATGGCACAACACAATCAGTTTCAACTACTCAAAGAGCGTCGATTTTTACCCTTTTTTATTACTCAGTTTTTAGGTGCGTTTAACGACAACGTGTTTAAAAACGCGTTGATTATTTTGCTTGCCTTTAAAGGCGCCAAAGAACTGAAGATGGATTCCAATCTGCTGGTTAATGCAGCGGCCGTTCTGTTTATTTTACCTTTCTTCTTGTTTTCAGCGACCAGCGGCCAGTTGGCTGATAAATTTGAAAAGTCCGCCAGTATTCGCCGCATTAAATTGTTTGAAATCTTTATCATGTTTTTCGCTGCCATAGGTTTTTATTTGAATAATATGATGCTGTTATTGGTTGTCTTGTTTTTTATGGGTTTTCAATCCACCTTATTTGGCCCAATAAAATACGGCATTTTACCGCAGCATCTGGAAGACGATGAGTTAGTGGGTGGTAACGGCTTAATCGAAACGGGAACCTTTCTGGCCATCCTGCTCGGTACCATGTTGGGCGGTGCCTTAATAGCCGTTGAACAATTAGGCAGTAAGTTTGTTGCCTATGTGGTAATTTGTTTGGCGATCCTGGGCTATTTCTCCAGCCGCTATATTCCACTATCATCTGCCGTTGCACCCGAATTAAAAATTAACCTCAATCCAGTCAGCGAAACGATTCGCAACTTTTCCTATATGCGTTCCCACAAAACGATATTTTTATCCGTTCTGGGGATCTCCTGGTTCTGGTTTTATGGTGCCATGTTTTTAGCCCAGATCCCTAATTACACGCAATTTACATTGGGTGGAACCGAAGAAGTGGCAACGGTTTTGTTAACCGCCTTTTCACTGGGTATTGGTATCGGCTCCTTGTTTTGTGAAAAACTGTCCGGCCATCGCGTTGAAACCGGCTTGGTACCGTTGGGAGCAATTGGCTTAACCGTCTTCGCTATCGACCTTTATTTTGTATCTCCCGGTGCCGACGCACAACCTACTTTGGGCGCCATGGCTTTTCTTGCGACTTGGGGAAACTGGCATGTGTTACTTGATGCCATGTTCATTGGCGTGTTCGGTGGTTTCTTTATTGTACCTCTATACGCACTAATACAAGAACGTTGCGAATCCTCACATTTGTCACGGGTGATCGCCGGAAACAATATTCTCAATGCCTTGTTTATGGTGGTATCTGGCATTACGGCCATGGTCATATTGTCCAATGGTTTTAATATTCCTGAGCTCTTTATGATTACCGCCCTAATAAATGCGCTGGTCTCCATTTATATCTTTTCATTGGTGCCAGAATTTATTTTACGGTTTGTCGCCTGGATACTGATCAACACTCTATATCGCATCCAGAAAAAAGAACTTGCGAATATTCCACATAAAGGCGCCTGTGTTTTAGTTTGTAACCATGTGTCTTTTGTCGATGCCTTAATCATTATGGGCTATTGTCATCGACCCGTCCGCTTCGTGATGGACCATCGTATTTACCATACGCCCATTATTCATTGGTTCTTCCGACTGTCCGGTGTGGTGCCCATCGCATCGGCAAGAGAAGACGAAGCGTTAATGGAATCCGCCTTTGACAAAATTGCCAACTACCTGGTGCATGATGAAGTGGTGTGTATATTCCCGGAAGGAAGACTGACGCCCGATGGTGATATTGGTGACTTCCGTCCCGGAATTGAGCGGATTGTCAATACAACACCGGTTCCGGTTATCCCAATGGCTCTGCAAGGCTTATGGGGTAGTTTCTTTAGTCGTTACAAGGGCAAAGCGATGTCAGGAATACCTCGGAAGTTGTGGGCAAAAATCGGCTTGGTTGCCGGCCCAGCAGTTGAACCCAATCAGGTTTCGGCGGATGTTCTGCAACAACGGGTTATGGAACTACGTGGCGACCAAAGTTAAATGCTGATGCCCCTGTCGCAGATAGGGACGAAATATAGGAAATATTAGCGCTGCCACCTCTGGAGCGCAACCTCTGAAAACGCCCTTGCCCCCGCTGATGGCCACGCCTCACCCAGGCCTCTCCCCGGCCCAGTGAACCGCTCGAGCTTCACCCTCATTGAACTCATGATCGTAGTCGCTATCTGATGTTAACCGTGGGACAACCTCCGCTGGGATGGCCGAATTTCTTGGCGAACTCATGACACGCCCCACTCCCTTCGGTGGTAAATGGGGTTGGGAGCAAGGCGTGTTTGGCATCGTTGCCGGTATATCGGTAGTCGAACCCAACGCCTCTGTACAACAGATGCAGGGGCTCGACAATTATCAGGACGATGGGGACCTAACAACCGGCGTTTTCCGTCAAAGCGGCAGCCGCTACATCTACATTATTGAGCCATGACTCAGGCCCAGGGTCGTCAGCTATGGTTTACATTGTATAGGCAGGGGTGAACAAGAAGTCTCTGCGGGTCGTAGATCGCGGTTGCCTGTGTGTGATGGGCATGGGAAGCGGCCGGATCGCCCCGCCAGAACAAGACATTCCTCAGGGTCAGAGTTAATTGTCAAAGAGGGGTGGGTGCCGTGGGCTTGGGTAAAACTGGTCTTGTCGCTAAAACTAAGATCATCCCAACCCAATCCCCATTCATTGGCCAATTTGCCGAAAAACATCAGATGGGCATAGCGTATTTCGGGCGTACTGATATGCACAAACTCAGGGGTATGCTGCCCCGGACGAATCGAACACCACCGTATATTCTAGCATCCGTCGCGCTTTCGCTACACCTGCGAGGACAGGAGAGATTGAAACGGCCACCTCTAATGTACAGTGAAGTCATTCCAGGTCTCAAGAAATTCCATAAAGTGTATCGTGCTGCATAGCTCAGTTTCATTGTTAGTAAAGCCAGACACCCTCCATTTGACCATTGTGGGACTAACCTTGATCAGTTGGGTACAGGTCTCCCCTTCGTTTGTAACAACATCGCATTTGTCACTATAGCAGGCCTTTTTGAACCATTTTCTCAGATCGTTTTGTGTCGGCTCGACGAGTGTTTGGGTCGTCGGCATACCGCCTCCTTTCGCAACGGGTTCCATCCGTAGACATTGTTAACAGATAGACCTCTATTTATCGGATGATCGTGCAGCCACCTTGAGGCGCTTTCGATACGTCGCGCATGTATCTATATGAGACTGGGTCAACTGGCCCACGAATTGGGACATTGGTGCCCGACGTATTGGCGCAGATGCCCTGTTTTTCTTTGCCCCTCCAGGGTGGCACGTCTCTTGCTAAAATATCGGCTTGGTGCTCCTCTCTATCCTCCTATATGGAGTTTTCGATATATCAGCGGGGGGCTGGCAGCTAATAGGATGCCGCCTCCGCGTGGCTGCCAGTCACCTCCCCTGACAACATATGAACTGAAAGGGAAATGATGGCTGCGTTCTTTACCTTCGTTGAACCTGCCTCAACAGTGCTCCAGGACTGGTTCACCATGGCCCAAGTTGGCGACGAATGTCTGATTGCGACACAGAGCAAGAAGTCAATTATGTCGCTGACCAAGGCTGGCTCCTCGATGGTCTGGTGGTCTTTGCCGAACGTTGGGGACCAGGGTAACGGGTTTACCCTTTCCATGCCGTTTACTGAGGTGCTGAAAACCTGGACAGTAGCTCAGGCTTCATGAGTGGGACGTGGTTGCAGCCGATGCCCAGTTGGTTGGACGGTTCAGGCCAACACTGGCTGACTTGGTTTGTAAGTACCTGAGCGAAAGTTTTTTGACATTATGCGTGCCAACGCAAAGCGGAGAGGGCTTAATTGGTACCGCAAAGCTTGAACCCAAAATATTAGATTACTTTTAGCCTGGTACTTAACAGATTTATGGAGATAGAAGATGTTTCAGAAAGTACGCATGCTGATTGGACATCGCAGTCGCCACCTCGCCAAAGACGAGACGGGAACGGCGGCGATCGAGGAAGGCTTGATGATGGCCCTGGTTTCGGTGGTGATCATTGCGGTTCTGGTAGGCGTGGGTAGCGCACTCAATACGCTTTACGATACAGTCGGGCAAG
>JAPULM010000329.1 GCA_027294925.1 bacterium | reverse complement strand
TTGGTGTAGAAGATGTCCGCAAAGCCGAACTGGTCGTCCAGAAGGCGGGCGATGGTATGCAGAATGACCTCGGAGTTGGCCTTGGAGTTGTCCAACAGGCCAAGGCGTTTGCCACGCAAGTCGACCGGACGCGGCGACAGGGTCAACGGGTGTTCCCCAGGGTCAGTGCCTGTCGGATCGACTAACTCAACGGTGGTGGGAGCAAGTATAGCCATCTTGATTCTCCTTATGCCTCATTCGGTAGGTGAATACGTGCGGTTTCGGCCAGCACGCCGTAATAGATTTTGATCAGCACACTATAAATCCCGCTGTCGCCACCAGCCTTCACAATAAAAATATCCTCCGGTTTAGGCGCCGCCAGCACGCGTGTGGTTTCATCTTCCGGCGTGATATCGCCCTTTATCGCACCGAGTCGCTTGAAGGTGGCGCGCGGGCGCCAGGCGCGCTCCCACACGTACTGTTGCATACGGGGACGATCCCAGCCCTGACGTCCGAGCATCTCGGCGTGCCAATGGCCCACGATCCACAGCCATTGGGTTTCGTTAAAATGCACCCCCAAGCCGTGCGAAGCCATGGCATCGGCGGTGGCATCCATGATGCTTTCGGCGCTTTGACCATAGCGATTGCCTAACATCTCGGGGTCCTGAATGGTCGCCACCGTGACCGTTGAGTCCTCCGCTGCAAAGCCGCGTACGACGTGAAACGGCTCCCACGGACTGCGTTCTTCGTCTTCGCCAAAGCAGACGCCATACTTGGTTAACGAGCCCATACAGCCACGGTCGAGCACGCCCGGCCGTTGCTCAAAAACGTTAAGCAGAATGAGACGGAGGGCGCGACCAATGGTCGTGTTGGCACGGTTCCCCGGACTTAGGAGGTTGTCGGTACAATTGAGACCAATCTGGTTGCGCAGGGGACCATTAACCAGGAGCAGTAGTCCGGTGGAATTGGTAACCGCGGAGACTTCATGGATGCAGTTGGGGTCGTGGTGAAAAAGCACGTCCATGACGGTCAGGACGATGGGGAAATATTCCGGCAAACATCCTGCCATCACAGCGTTGGCAGCCGCCTGCTCGGCGGTTAAGATACGACGTCGGACCGGCACTTCCCCAAGCACATGACCGGGGGCAAGGCCAACGTGATTCAGCATGGCAGCGACCCGGTCGGCCGTCGGTGGGACGACCGGGAGACCGTCGGTCCAGCCACGACGGTAGCATTCGTCGATGGCGTCTAGCGTATCGGGGATCTCATAGCGTGGGGCACGATTCGATGTGGGCATGGGTGCTCCTCGGCGATTCTCCCCTTTGGCCAAGGGAGGCGCTAGGTATCTTGATAAATCATCCACTCCAGTAAATTGTCGTCCGGATCACGGGTGTACAGACTGAGTGACGGCACGGTGCTGCGTCTGCGTCCATATGAGTTATGAATGTCGATAAATCCCGCGCTTAACGTCAATCCCTGAGCATCAATAACGCGGGCTGCCGTGCCACTCACATCGCCGATGGCGGCAATTTTGCCATCCTGGACCGCCACACTGCCGGAAAAGCCTGGGGAACCCGTGCCGTTGAGTATCTGTGCGCCCTTTATCAGCAGATCGCAAGCCATCCCCGCCTCCTTTCCGGATGTCTATCTGTATCGCAAAACGCGTTATGGGCATACTGTAGCATGTCTCGCCGAGGCGGTCTAGCGGGATTGTCTCCATAACCTATTGAGTTGACAATGACGACACAAATTCTTTAGGAGTTGTCTGGAGCGGTAGGGCGCGTGCCTCAGTGTCGTCCTTCTCTGCCACACATTGTCACCCGCAATCCTGGTCAAAAGACGCTACCCTAAGACAATCCCCGTCTAGCTTACCCTATCAGAAGATGCCGCTCAGCACAGCTTTCCGTGCATCATGCACAAAAATCGAGACAGTCTATTGCCAGCCGGTGTGTATGGCATTCCCATAACCTCCTGGATTTCTATTGGTTTCTGCTTCTTTTGTAATTGGCACACCTTTTGCCAGGGCATTGCGTTACACGAAACGAAACGGATAGGAAATTCAAATGGCATTTTAGCGCTAGTGCTCCGTCAAGCATAAGAATTAGGGCCGTGACAGCGAGATCAGGTTGTAAAATAGGGTGTTATGGCTCATAGCCAACCTAAAATTAAAAATTGGCAGAGCACTAGCCCCTCGGAAGCGCAACCTCTGCAAACGCCCTTGGGGCATCCCAGCGTCGCCCACCGGCGGCCACCCTTGGCTTGCGGCGATTGACTCGTCCCCGGCGCGGTAGACCGCCGGAGCGGCTCGTAGTAAGGCGTAGCGCGGCTCTTGGTGATGCTGGACATGCAGCTCAAGATGGGTTAGGGTAGAGCCTCAAAGGTTCCCTGGGGCGAAGGCCTCGCGAAGGGCGGTTGGAAGGCTGAGAGGGGGGCCATCTCGCATCATTGCCGCCGCGAAAGATCGGCGCGGCGTTTGGCGAAGTGAGTTAAACGGGGGTGGTGTCAGCCGTTGCACGGGTTCACAAACGCCGGCAACAGGATACCCGCTTCCAGCAAACGCTGCTCCAGCTTGCGCAGACGTTGGCAGACAAGAAAACTTAAACGTAGACTCGACCTCTTTTTCCCTCAGCCGACCTGCCGGTGGAATAACTGGAGCAAGATGTGCATACCTAAGAATCAGAGTCGGCTGTCGACCGGTCTTTTAAAGCAGACCATTCGCACGGACGAACGCCCTCGTCGTTTAATCCACGGCGAGGCTCATCTAATGGCTACGGTAAGCCTAGGCAATTCTACTTCGCGCCCTTGTCGGCATTCAGCACCCGATCAATCTGCGCCTTGAACGCCGTGAACGGTTGGGCGCCGCGAATGAACGAGATGCCCTTCACCTTAAAGGGGTCGTTCGGGTCGGTGCGGGCCAAGATGAAACTGGGGGTGCCAGAGGCGCCGCTCTTGCGTCCGACGGCCATATCTTGCCGAATGTTCTTGGCATATTTGTCGCTATTCAGACATGTTTCGAACGCGGTGACATCGAGACCCAGGGCCTCGGCATGGCCATTCCACGGCGTGAGCTTGCGTTGATAGGCGAATAGCCGGTCGTGCATTTCCCAGTACTTGCCCTGCTCACGTGCGCAGTGCGTGGCTTCAGAGGCCTTGAAGGCGAAGGGGTGAATGGATTCGAGCGGGAAATCGAGTACGGCGTATCTTAATTTTCCGGTCTGGATGTAAGCTTTGTCGATCTGCGGATACGTCCCACGGACGTGGCGGCTGCAGAAGGGTCATTGGTAGTCGGTGAACTCGATGAGGGTGAGCATGGCCGTGTTCTCACCTCTAATCGGTTTGTCTTGCAGGTTGAACACCATACCGCTCACATTTGGGGCCGCCTGGCGTGACGGGCGTGACGGGCGTCGGGCCTGCAGCAGCTTCTTGATTTCTTGCAGCTCTTTCTGAATGTTCTGCTGCCCTTGCTTGAGTAGTTCAATCTCCTGCCGTAGGTCGGACTCCGGCTGCTCGGCGAAGCCCGGTATCGCCAACGCCAGCACGAGCAATAACGCAGCCGGCCATTTCTGTAAACCCCATCTCATCATGTATCAACCTCCTTGCATGTGCCTGTTCAGAAGATCTGGTTGGCTTATCCCTCGACGTTCCCCTGTTGGGGTTGTCCGTTGCGGTTGAAAGCTCCCCATGCGGCAGGCGCCGAACCCTACATGGGGGATAACCCTGGCGCCCTCAGGCACCTCCCATCGGGGCAAGACCTGCCCCTGTATAAACAAACCTCTTGACCAAGGGGGTAAGAGGGCGTGTCTTGACCATCACACAGTACACAACCCAATGTGCTGCACACCTCTCTAAAGCATAGCACATCAGGGGTGGGTTGGCGCCAATGATAACACTGCACACCCTACTTCTGTTGCCGTCGCATGACTCGAAGATTAACAGGTAAGTGCCAATTGAGTTTGCTACCGCCAGGCAGGGGGGTGCCGGTGGCGACGTAATCACGATTGGCACGGGACCCCAGGCCCTCTACAACGAGCATCTACAGAACGATGGCGGCAAAGATGGCCATGTGAGGGTGCGATAGCGACAGGTCAAGCGTTGGTGACAGGCTTCGTCCGCCACCCATCTGAGAACGGAGCCAGACGGGCAGCGACACGATCGCCGCAGCGCTGCGTTGAAGTCGCCTAAATACCTCATCCATTAGAATCCTGCCGATTTAGGCAATACGGGCGTTGGTTTCCGGCAGCCAGACATGACGGCGTCCGATTGCGTTACAATCATTATTAAATTGAACTTTTATGTCGTTAAATTATAGAGTAGACTTGCTTGTCAACCTTATTGCGCGGTCATGCGAACAATGGAGACAAAGAGAATGCAGTCGGACGAAATCAGACTTGCCGTCGATATTGGTGGAACATTCACGGATGTCGCACTAGAAATGGGTACGACATTGCATACCGCTAAGACGCTGACCACTTCCGAC
>JAPULM010000328.1 GCA_027294925.1 bacterium | reverse complement strand
CTGTCGCTGAGGCAGGTAGAAGACCTTCTGTTCGAACGCGGCATCGATATCTGCCACGAGACGGTTCGGTATTGGTGGAACCGGTTCGGTCCGCTGTTTGCGGCCAAGATCAGAAAGCAGCGCATTCATCATCGATCCTATTCTCGCTGGCGTTGGCATCTTGACGAAGCCTTCGTGAAGATCAATGGAGAGATGCATTATCTCTGGCGTGCGGTGGATCACGAAGGCGAGGTGCTTGAGGTTTTTGTCACAAAGCGCCGGGATCGCAGGGCTGCGCTGAAGTTCCTGAAGCGCACAATGAAGCGTTACGGTCGACCCAAGGCAATCGTGACTGACCGTCTTCGCTCGTACCGCGCTGCAATGAAGATGATCGGTAACGAGTTCGTTCAAGTCTGTGGTCGGTGGCTCAACAATCGGGTCGAAAACTCACATCAGCCGTTCCGACGACGAGAAGCGGCGATGGCCAAGTTCAGAGACATGAAGACCCTCCAAAAATTTACCACCGTCCATGCTTCGATCCACAATCACTTCAATCACAAACGTCACCTCAATCGCCGCGATATCTTCAAGCAGAACCGCTCTGCAGCCCTGGACGAGTGGCGGGAGTTGTGTGTGGTGTAAGGTGAGCGTTCATTGGTGAAGAGTGCACATAGAATTTGCTCTGACAAAGCCAACGACATTACTGCGCCGCTAGTGATCGGTCACCAAGTTGGTGTGACAGCACCGTTCATATTCCTCATGCCGAGTTGATCCCTGACCCGACATGCCGACCCGCTGCACCAGCCGCAGAAGACTGCAAGGTAGCGATCCGCGCCAACTCCGCGCCGGTCAGCGGCGAGGCGTTCAGCGACCCAAGGTTTTCTTCAAGCTCCTTGCGGTTAACGGCGCGGGGTATCACGGTTGCTATGCCTGGCAACTTGAGGACATATCTGATCGCTGCCTGGGCAAGGGTCCTATCTTCGTCGATGAGGAAGCGAAATGCCCTTGCTTGCACCTCCCGGTCTTCACGCTGCTGATCGTAGTAAGAAGTATCTCCCATAATATCGCTGGCAGCATTAGTCAGCAGGCCAATGGCCTTGGGGTGCCTGGCAATCACGGCTATCCGTCTTTCCCGCGCACGCGGGATCAGGGCTTCTGTGGCTTCCGGTTCTATCAAGTTGACTGCCACCTGCACCGAGGAAATGCCCGATATTCCAAGACAGTGGAGTGCCTCCTCTACCCACTGACATGCAATGCCGTAGTAACGAATTTTCCCCTGCTGCTTCAGGTGCTCAAGTGACCCTATCATGTCTTGAAATTCTTCATTTTGCATGATTTCAACGGACGGCTTGTAAAGCTGGTAGAGGTCAATGTAATCCGTCTGCAAGCGGCGTAGGCTCTTTTCAACAGCCTGCTTGATATAGGAAGGCGCAAAGTTATAACGCCCTTGCGACGCACGCATCAAATGCAGGGATCGCTTAAACCGACGCAGCACGAAGCTGACCGGCCTGATCAACTGCCTGGCACGTAGGCTCAGGCTTCCCAGCGGGGTATAGCAGTAACCTGCTTTGGTGGTAATAATGACCTCATCCCTGCGCCCTCTAAACGCCTTGCCGAGGATTTCCTCTGCAACGCCTTGCGTATGATGATCCGAGACGTCAAAAAAATTCACTCCCGCGGCAACTGCCTGGTGCAGCGTGCGGGTAGATTCCTGGTCATCGCGGTAATACAAACCGCCGCCCAGTGACTGGCATCCCATACCGATTTCTGAAACTACGAGATCCGTTGCGCCTAGAGTTCTGCACTGCATAACTCACATCACCCCGTGCAATTCTCAGGGAAGGAAGTCAGGATCCTCTCGACCTCTTCTACAGCCAATGGTGTTGCCTTGAGCGCACCCAGATTTTCCATTAACTGCTGCACATTGATCGCACGCGGTATCGCCGTCGTGACTCCCGGCAGCTGCAATACGAATTGCAGGGCGGCATGTGACAGTGTGCGGTTATCCTTTGCGAGGAAGGAGAATCGCGAGGCGCCCCGAATTTTCGCCGTCACCTCCGTATTATTTTTCGCATATGTTTCGGCCATGATGTCGCACAACTCTGTGGTCAGGTGTCCTTGCGCGCGCGGGTTACGCACGATAACGCCCAGGGATTGCTTTTGCGCCCGCCCTACGAACTTCGCGATCGCTTCCTGGTCCAGCAGGCTGATGCCGACCTGCACCGACGCGACGCCCGGCTTATCAAGACAGAGCATAGCGTCGTTAACTGTAGCGCAGGAGATACCATAGTAGCGTATCTTCCCAACCTCGCGGAGTCTCTCCAGGGTTTCGTGCCATCCCCCTGCTACCAGTTCACTTGCTGAGGGTTTGTGTAGTTGAAACAGGTCCAGGTAGTCGGTGTTGAGGCGTTTCAGGCTGGCGTTTACCGCCCGTGTAAGATATGCCGGAGAAAATTCGTGCTGCTTTAGCGTAGCGCGCATCCGGTGAATGTGCACTTTGAATGGGCGCAAGTACCGGCTGAACGGCCTCAGGGCGGGACGGATTTGCGCGCCTAGATCACCCAGCCGTGTATAACGCATTCCCGCTTTCGTTGCCAAGATAACATCCTGCCTTCGGCCCTTGAGTGCCTCACCAAGCCACAGCTCACTCAGCCCATGACTGTAGTGGTCCGACGTATCAAAAAAGTTGACGCCCTCATCAAGCGCTCGGCGGACAACCTTAATCGATTCTTTCTTGTCGCAATGGAAAAGACCCCCACCCAGCGATTGGCAACCCAGTCCAAGTTCGGAAACACGCAAGTCTGTTTGCCCCAGCCTGTTATAATTCATTCTACCAACTCGAACACTCCGCGGATGACGTTGCCCTGGAGATGCGCTGGCACCGGCTGGTTCAATGCTCGTAACCATGTTGGCACAAGATCCAGAATGCTGGCCTCGTTGATCCTGTGTCCCCTGCGGATGCCCGGTCCCTTGGCAAAGAAAATTCCCTCGACACGATGGCCGCCGCTTGTTGGCCAATTCATGTATTCCCGCCAGCGGGTTACGAATACTGAAATGGCGTCACGCCCTCCTTCATGGGGGCAATACAAACCATCCCTCCAGACAACAGTGATGTCAGGTGCGACCCTTTGCAGTGGGCCCTGGTAAAGTTCATCTGACAAGTACACCTTATCAACCGCTGCTTTTCCAGTTGTTTGGTCCACCAACGCGTAGAGCCTGTCGACAACCGCCTTACAGAAACTATCGTATGCATGCGGCTCCACAATCCCATGCGGATCACGGCCCTTTAGACTGACAAAAATATTGCCTTCCTTACCGCGTGAGAATGCCTGGGTTCGACTCCAGTCGATCCCGGCGTTGACCACATACGACTGTACCAGCGTCTTGATACTCTTAAGATATCTATTGGCCAGGTAGTACATCGGCTGAGGTAATCGTTTTTGCAAATCACCTTGTAGCTGCTTACGCAGCGCGGCCACTCTAGAACGCATCGGATTCTCGGCGACTGTGCCCGGCCGTGCCACACCCCCCCTTGAGCGGTAGACAAGGAATCCTTCCTGTGCAAGCCAGGCGTTGATATTGACACCCGATTGCAGCGGCCCTGCGCCGCATTCCGATATCACGTAAACCTGCACATCAGGGCCCGCTGCCCGTATCAGTCGGTCGATTGATGCATCAAGTATGCGGTAGGAAATTTCAATCATCGATTGATATGGATTATCCTTGCCCCAGGTTTCCATATCGGACCAGAAATAGTGCTGGCAGATTGCGGTCGCACTGTAGAAGGTGAAAAACAGATTGGTTGGATGCTGTTTTATCAGGTACTCGAGCACGTCGGTCTGTTTGATTACGTCTTCTTCAATCAATGTCAGATAGTCTGACTTGTCTCTGCCGCCCGGAAAGATATCCTTCAACCGGTATCGCCCGAACTTGCCTGTTACTTCGTCGTACAGTTCGGGCGGATTGGCAATAGAGCGGTGAGCGCCCGGTGCGTCTTCACCCGAGACCATGTAGCCATTTATGGCTCGCGGCGGATAGGTAAATGGCATGTTCACGATACCACTGCTCAAACCGCCTTCGTTCAGCATGTCCCAAATCGTTTTTTGCTTCAGATTAGATCCGTTAATTTCCCGAAATTTCCCATCGAAACCGCGCTGCCAGAAATCAAGGGCACCATGCTGGCTTGCCGAGGTGCCGGTATAAATTGTCCCCCACATCTGGGGTGTAATGAACGGAATTCTCGATTGCAGGGGGCCGTGAACGCCTTCCTCCGTCAGGCGCTGAAAGGTCGGTAGATATCCGGCTTCGATCCACGGGAGAATAAGGTCGAGGGTGGCCTCTGCGAGACTGATGACGAGTACCCGTGGCATTGGCTTATTGCTCCTATCAATAGCGAGTCATGGCACGGCCAGATGCTGAGAACACCTTGGTGTACAAATGTGCTTCCCGCTTATTAGATAATCTACCAGCAATTCAGCAACCCGCCTATGTGCATCACGTGACCAGTGACCATCACAGGAAAGGTGCGCAAACTTGCCGCTGGCCCGCAATTCACGCATTGCAGACAAGGACGAAACATAGGCAATGCCTTCATGCCGCGAAAAGGCTGCCAGTCTTTTATCCAGAACATCGGTCCCTAGGGCCATATCAGGATGCCGTTCCTCGAGTTCCTTGAACATCTCTTCGTCGACTTGGATGGCGTGGGTTAGCGAGAACAGGATGAATTCCGTGCCACTGTTTTTTGACGCATTGTTCATTTCGCACAAAAGCTCTGTGGTCACACGCCAAGCCTGTGCCTCCTATTAATTACGTCCGCCGCAGAAATCCTTGGATTCCCGACCATTGCCAGT
>JAPULM010000327.1 GCA_027294925.1 bacterium | reverse complement strand
ATGCATTGGAAGCGGACGAGACCACTGCGGTTATCGAGCATATGAGTATCTGTGACCGTTGCCCGGGTAGTCTACGAACCTACGAAGCTGTGCTAGACCGTGTGGCAGACGCGGTACCTGCACAGTCTCCGCCTCCTGATTTGTACCAGCGCTGGCGGGAGACGATCCGTGCCGAGTACGAACCAACTGTTTCTATCTCTATGCCACCACAACCACGTAGGATAAGGCAAGAACAGGCGATGCGGTGGGCATTCGTGACAACTGTCAGCGTGCTCTTCCTCAGTGGTATAGCCTGGTTCGCCTTGACGGTTTGGCCGCAGGGTTTGGTTGCACGGTCTACATGGGAAGCGATGCAGCGCCAGATCGAGATCCATCGGCAGATGCTGGTTTTTCTAAGCGCACCCGATGGCCGCCAAGTGCCTTTGCGGAGCGACGTGACTGACGCCCGTGGCATTCTTTTGATGCAGCCGACGGAGACTAGCGCTGCGTTGGTCGCGATGGATTTTCCAACCCTGGCGCCTAATCGGGTATATCAGCTCTGGCTATTGCGAGATAACCAACGCGATAGTGGGGGCATCTTTCAGGTCGATGAAGATGGTTACGCCATGCTGCTCATCACGGCGCCGCAGCCCTTGGCCACTTACCGAGCGGCTGGTATTACCGAAGAGCCTGCCGGCGGCAGTTTGGGCCCGACCTCGCCGCGTCTTGTCGGGGGCCCGCTGTAATATAAGGGCACCTTTGGCGTGCGCCAAACGACACAGCCTGCCAGCCTCACCTATTTGCCTTTCCGTGCCTCTGTTCCAACACGATCCCCCCGCTCTGCCCTTTGCAAAAAATGACCTGCGATGCATCTAAACATCTCTGGTGAACGTTAGACATCAAGAAGAGGTCGGCACAATGCAGGGCGAGTTGTGTCATATGACGCGGGTTGGTTGCGCCAGTCTCCTTATTTAACTTGACAAGATTCGGATTGGGGCTTGAATTCGAATGCGCGGGATAGTAAGATAAGCGTCCTTTTTGGGGATTACTTCGGGTAATCAAAGACTATCACATCAGGAGGGGGGATTTCGATGAAGAAGGTTACCATACTAGCCATGCTACTGGCATTTGGTATCATGGCTAGTTTTGCGGCAAGCACCCTTGCTCAGCCGAGGAAGCACGTGACATCGGGATGGATCAAGAAGATGGCGGACTACAGCGACGACGTTAAAAATATGGTTTCCTCATTGTCCGTCTTTGACATGAAGCGCCTGGCTGATATAGCGGACCAACTCGCCGCAAAAGCGGAGAAAGACGCAAAGACACCGCGGAAAACCACCACACTAAACGAAGCGTTTGA
This sequence comes from bacterium, assembly GCA_027294925.1. The sequence continues at coordinate 2,135 of JAPULM010000327.1, read as the reverse complement.
CAAACTCATCGCCCCTAGTCAGGCGCTTGCGGCAGCAGCCAGGGCGGGTGACGATACCCTTGCTGCCGAGAAAATCGGCGATATTCTGAAGGCATGCAACGCTTGCCACTACGACGTCCGGGATAAAAAACGCCGGGAGAAGGCCATGCGGAAGTAGCCATAAACGCCGGCCTGATAATAGCTACCTTGCATCCATAGAGCTCCATTGATGAGCCAAAGGAGAAACCATGCGAAGATTGACTGTCATTGCTCTGGCTTGTGCGTTGATGTTGGGGCTTTCTGCCGCCTCAGCCCTGGCCTACCACTGTCCCTTGTTGGTGAAAGAGTGTAACGCCCTGGCCTCCAAAATGGAGAAGAAGCCAAACGCTGACAAAAAGCTGGTGGCGGAAGCGAAGCAGGGATGTGCAGATGCCCTGCAACTGCACAGCACGGGCAAACATGCAGACGCTGTCATCAAGGCTGGTGAAGCAATTTCGATGGCGGGCAAATCTGCCAAGTGATCAGGCACAGCGAGGAGGGGGGGCGCTGGAACATCGGTCAAAGCAATACTGATCGATAGGATGCACGCTCCATTCCTCGGTTGTGTGCCGAGACACTCCACCAAGAACATTCTGCTACACCGGATTCGTTTATTTCATTGCAGGCACCGATTCGACCGCCGTTCGCGTCCGGCCGAGTCGGTGAGAATGCTGCATTTTCGTTATCTACCGATGGGAGATTGGCCGATGAACAAGCTCAGGACCTTTTACGTACTGGTGATTGCCGTTAGTGTCCTAGCCATGGGCGCATGTGCGACCATGGCTCCGCTTCCCGCACCGATGAAGACGGTGGACACGAAGCTTGGCAAGGTACTGACCGATGGCAAGGGCATGACGCTTTATACTTTCGACAAGGACACACCAGGGAAGTCGAATTGCAAGGGTAAGTGCGCCAAGGCTTGGCCGCCAGTTATGGCGGGTGCAGACGCCAAGGCTTCAGGCAAATTCAGCATTATCACCCGCGGCGACGGGTCGAAGCAGTGGGCCTACGGCAGCCTGCCCCTATACGGTTGGTTCAAGGACAAGAAGCCTGGCGACGTTACCGGCGATGGTCTCAAAGGCGTATGGCATGTCGTCCATCCCTAGCTGTAACGGAGGGACAGCGCTTAAAAGCCTGTGAGGTCGAGTTTAGGCCTCAACAAACCCCTACACACCGCAGGGGTCCTTTCTACTCGGTTCGGAAAGCCTATTAGCTATTAGCAGCGCCTGTATAATTTGAGGCAGAAAGGGGCGGTTCTTAGCTCATCGAGAATGGCTAGCCAGGTAGCATTTCGGTGAAACATTCCGCCTCAGCCTTTCCGGTTGCTGCTTATTATTTGCGGTGTCACTCGTTGAGATTCGGAGGGCGATCTGGATGTAGCTGTTTACTAGACATCTGTTCGATAATAGAATTAAGCACATTTATCTCTAAAAAATATCAATCATCACGCCTTTGACCTAAAAAAACAGCCATCCTCTACAAAAAATCCGATAACAGCTTTCGGATTTGTAGCTTTACCATATACGACCACCATAGAGACTCCGCTGAGGAATGTCTCTAGTGGAAGGGCATTGTATAGTCGTGTAAATATGGCAGCTTGCCTCCCTTCAAGCGATCCTATGAGCTTCCCCCCCGTTGCTTATCAAGTTGCGTTCTTGTCATACAGTGCTGCTTTGCCGATACAGAATGACCAGAAAGCAATGACACGGCACAGAGACACTAGACGCTTGTTCTTTTGCTCATCATCCTTTCCTTCTAACCTTGATTCTGCAGTCGGGGTAGCCGAACAGTCAGTGGAAGCAGCTTAAAGGTTGCTGAAATGTAAAGTGTTAAAGCGCTATTTTGCCGCTCATGACAGCAATACTAACTGGGCCAAATTGGCCGGGAAGTAAATTCGTGACACAACCGTCCATTGCTATCCATAGGCCTTTAACCCGATTAATTCATAAACCGTTTTCGCGAAGGTAATCAACCCTACAAACGAGGCTGCATGCCTGCCATCAGGCCCAGGGTGGACGTTTTGTCTCATTCGACCCACCTTGTGCGACTCAATTGGATGTTTTGAGGGTTGGGACAATGCCCCCCAGGCGCACCAGTGGCCTTTCCTTGGGACCATG
>JAPULM010000326.1 GCA_027294925.1 bacterium | reverse complement strand
CGGCAGAAGAATGGGATCGTGTTCTGGCGGTCAACGCAAAAGGGGTGTTTCTCGGCACCAAACACGCCATCCCGGCCATGCGGCAGGCTGGCGGTGGCTCGATTGTCAACATCTCCTCTATAGCAGGTATTGGACAAAGCTTGCATCAGGAGCCAGCCTACGCCGCCAGTAAAGGCGCCGTTCGCATCTTTACCAAAGTGACTGCAAGTCAACACGCCAAGGACAAGATTCGCTGCAACTCGGTGCATCCTGGTCCGGTGGACACCGACATGCTGCATAACGCCATGCCTGATCGCGACATCTTAGCGGGACGACTCGAACGCGTGCCGCTGGGCCGGATGGGCGCCATCGACGAGATTGTCGCCGGTGTCCTCTATCTGGCGTCGGATGACGCGTCGTATGTGACGGGCAGTGAATTGGTCATTGACGGCGGCGCGCTGGCACAGTAGTCCGCTACTCGGAACGATCATACGAGCCCTATGGGCGCCTGGTGCTGCCAGCCATCAGGGCCGTTTGGTCCAATTCACAGATGTGCAGATGGAGCCCAAACCCGTCCGATCGGGAGGGCCTCCGATTGTGGTCGGCGTTATGGGTTCAGTAGGGATCAACTAGACCCTTTCAGTCTGCATCCTGCTGCACCGCTGCATTATAATTTGCGTCATACCACCAAGCAAGATGGTCACCATAAGTCACGGGCGGAAATTTTGGCGGATTATCTGGTCCTTGACAGGTTGATAAACATTCAATCCGGGTGTCGAGATGCGGGCCGAGGAAGAACGGAATGGCATAACGATGCTGCCCGAGCGGCAGCAGCGCCCGGTGCGGGGTCGACTTGAATCGCCCGTTGCTCCAGCGCTGCATCATGTCACCGGAATTGACCGCAAAGGCGCCGGGTCTGTACGGCACATCCAGCCAGTCGCCTGAAGGCATGCGCACTTGCAGGCCCGGAATTTGCGTTTGGGCAAGAAAGGTGAGGAAGTTTACATCCGTGTGAGGGGCGATGCCGTACTGGTTCGCTTCCGCGTCGAGCGGCGGATAATGCGACAGCCGGAATGAAAACTGACTTTCCGCAAATGCCGCATTAAAATAGTCCGGGGCAAGATCTAACGCAACCGCGCAAATCGGCAGAACACGAAGGGCAAGCGCATCCACGGCATCGGTATAGGTCAGCACGTTCTGACGGAAGCCGGGTAGTGCCTCAGGCCACTGGTTCGGGCCCGCAAACCGTCGTTCTGCACGCCTCAGGGGGTCATCAAGTGGACGTTCGCGCTTGATAAAGAAGGCTTCGTTCAGATCGGCTTTGTCGTTCTCATTGACGTCTGACGTCCAGACTGCATACCGATTCATGGCCATGTAACCGTTATTGTCCGCATTCATCTTGAGCGACATTTTGACCTCGAGAGAGAGGTCGTGGAAACGTTTGGCCTCAGCGAAGGTCTGGTCAATCAGGGATGGCGGTACGTCATGATTGATCAGAACGAAGAAGCCAATTTCTTCCAGGGCATAGCGCAGTTGCTCAGCAGCAGTGTCAAGTGCGCCTGGCATTCCACTGAGGTATGGACCCATGTCAAGGATGGGAATAGAGGCAACCATTATGAGCCTTTCATCGCTGCCATGAGCGGCGTAAGGTGGGTGCTTTCAAAATAATGACGCCATTTGGTAATCTTGCCGTCTTCGATCTCAAATACGCCGACCACAGGCAATTCGAGTTTGACGTCTCCTTTTTCCCAGGTCTCCAGGCGCTCGTTATCTATGCTCATGACAACCCCTTTCCATTGCCACCCAACCTCACCCGACCGACATACCATTGTAGCGCGCTTGACTCGATGAGGCTAGGATGAAGTGTTTCTGGCAGCTGGCCAGGGAGAAGGGATTTTGGAAAAACTGCATGGCCCTGAGTGCCCTCTGAATCGCTTGACTTTGACCCAATCGGCAACAATGATGGTGGTCGTGCTAAAAAACGATCACCTGAACCAAAACTAAAACATGCGGTTGGCGCGATAACTGCTAAATTCAAGGAAAACAAAGATGACGAAACAAGCATTGGAGCCAACCCACTTTCCGTTTTTTGACTACAAAGGATATAGCTTTTCGCTCGGCCTGGAGACACCGGCAGGTATCTGGTTGTCCGGTCATACAGCGTCTCGACATTCAGATGAGCTTAACCGCATGATCGTACAGGGCGAGGGCGACATCGTGGCGCAGGCGCGGGTGTCGTATGACAAAATCGCCACCATTTTACAAGCTGCGGGATTGGGGCTTAGCAATGTGGTGCGCCTGGTCGACTACGTCACAGCTGAGGGAATGACCCAGTATGCACGCCTTGCCGAACTGCGTCAGGAGCTGTTCGGCGAGCATCGGCCGGTGATCAACACGGTCGTGGTCAATCGTCTCCTACGGCGCACGGCGTTTATCGAGATCGAAGCCGTCGCGGCACGCGACGGTAGCCAGGCCATTGGCGCGACGATTCCAGACACCTATGGTGTGAGTGGACGGCAAATGGGCGACGTGGTCTATCTCAGCACCCAACTCCCCTTACAACCCAACACCCAACAGGTGGCAGCGCCGGGTAACATCGTGGGACAGACCCGGCAAATCTATGAAAACGTCGGGCAGCTCCTGCAGCAAGCCGATCTCGGATGGGAACATGTGGTCAAAACAGTCGAGTTTCTGACCCCGGAGGGACGTGCGCAGTATCCCGATACAGGACGCATACGACGTGAGTTTCTGGCCCCTCTGTTTCCAGCCGCCACCGGCATTATCATGCCGCGTCTGGCCCATCCTGAGGCCCTGTTACAGGTCGATTTCGTGGCTTGCCGACAGCCCAAGACGGTCATTAATCCGGGGTGGGCACGGTATGAACAATTGACCTACGCGCCAGCCACCAAGTCGGGGCACTTGATCTGTCTGGCAGGTCAGGGCGCCCTCAATCCGGAAACCAACGAGATTGAACATCCCGGTGACATTGTGGGACAAACGCGTTACGTCTATACCAATCTAATGAAGGTGCTGGATGCTGCCGGCGTCGGGCCGCAAGCAGTCGTTAAAACCATCGAGTTTGTCACCCCAGCAGGCCTACGCGCCTACCGTGACACCGCCAATGTACGACGCGAGTTCTTCCAATCTCCGTTGCCGGCAGCAACCGGTATTGTGTGTGAGGCGCTCCTGCGGCCGGAGATGTTGATCGAAGTCGATGCCTGGGCTATTATGCCATGAAGGTGAAACATCATGGCCAGCCGTGCGGGCGAAACGCCCCTCTATATGAAGGAGAGCCTTATGCCTATTAAGGTATTGGAATTGCATCATCACGGTATTCGGATTGGTACCAGCGACGACGCGGTCGAACAAGCACGCCAGTTTTATGGCGATGTATTGGGGTTAGAGGCTGACTCAGGCCGCCCCAACATCCCAGGGATACCCGGCTTCTGGATGTATGTTGGCAACGACCGGCAGACGGCGCAGATTCACCTGATGGGGGCGGAAGGCATGTCGCCTGTGGCGCGCAGCGCCATGCAAGACCCAACCCGGCCTCATGTGGCGCTAGCGGTGGAAGATATTGAGGAAGCCAGAAAGGAATTAGACACGCGTGGCATTTCATATTGGCAAATCAAAGGGCTGGTCGGCGATAACTCCGATCAGGTTTTCGTTCAGGACCCCTTTGGCAATAACATTGAATTGCATCAAATTGGCACCTGCCGTTGCAATCGAGCAACTGCGCCATAGGAGGAACATCAGTAGCAAAGGGTCAATGTTGATATAATCACCTGCAGCGTTAAGAGCAGATGGATTGCAATCGGGTTATTTTGCAGCCCGCGCCTTGCGCAAACGGGGAATAAGTGTCAGTCGCACGACGCCAAGGGAATGCCAATAGACCAATAGCGGACTGGCGATAAAAATCGAGGAGTAGGTACCCACGACGATCCCGATCATCAGGGCAAAGGCAAAATCGTGAATCACCTCGCCACCGAGGAAAAACAGGGCGAGTACTACAACCAAGGTGGTCCCCGAGGTCAACACCGTACGGCTAAGCGTTTGATTGATACTGGCATTGACAACGTCCACAAATTGGTCACGACGCCGTCCATGCAAATTTTCCCGGATGCGGTCAAAGACAATAATCGTATCATTAAGCGAATAGCCGACAATGGTGAGCAAAGCAGCCACAATGGGCAAATTAAACGACTTATCAAACAGGGAAAAGAACCCTACCGTAATCAACACATCGTGAAACAGTGCAATAATAGCGGCCAGAGCGTAACGCAGTTGGAGATAAAGACAAAACACCACCGTAACCAACAACGCCACAACGATCAGGATAGACGGCGAGATGCCTGGCAACCATTGTGTGATACCATAAGTGACGGCAAACAGCGCAATGGTCAACCCTAGAGCCGCCAGCCACTTCGCTTCAAAACGGCCGGAAATATAAATCACAATGCCTAAAATGGCATAAAACAGGGCAAACAGCGCTTTCTGACGCAGGTCTGTGCTGACCTGAGGGCCAACAACCTCGACCCGTCGCAGATCAATCGTCTCGTTCGGTAAACGCACTTGCAGGGCCTGCCGAACCTGTGTGCCAATATCATCCGTTTCCCCCGGCACCGACGCCACCCGAATCAATACTTCACGCGCATCGCCAAACTCTTGCACCACACCTTCGGCAAGCCCTAAAGCACCTAAAACGTCCCGGATCGTACTCAGATCAGCCGCCTGCGTGAAACGCAATTGCACCAACATCCCACCGGTGAAATCAATACCCAGATTGAGGCCGCCGTGTACGATAATAGAACCGATGCTAATGAGAATAA
>JAPULM010000325.1 GCA_027294925.1 bacterium | reverse complement strand
AACCAGGTCGAGCACCGGAGCGTTAGGATCATCGCCGATACGCATGAAGACGCCCCGGATCTTGTTCGCTTTGACCCCGAGACCATCACCAATGCGTGGATCCTCGGCTGTAAAGTCGTTGACTTTGTTAAAACCGATCTGTTGATAGAAGCGAATCGAGCGCTCCATATCTCGTACACAAATGTTGACGTGAAATAGACGGTCAAGCATAACTGTTCCTCCTTGCTTTCCCTTTACTCCCTTTGGCTCCTGTGTCGCAAGAGAAATACGCCAGAACGAATCGTTGACGACAGCCCGCTGATCTCCTAGTAAGGATATGGGGACAGTCAGTATCAATTCTCATTTGCCCGCAAAATAAAAGGAGGGCCTGTCATGGCAGAGTATGATGTGTTGATCAAAAACGGCACGGTCGTGGATGGTTTGCGTACGCCTGCATACCGTGGGGATATCGCGATCCGGGATGGCAAGATCGTCGCAATGGGCAATATCAAGGGAGACAGCGCCCGCGTCATCGACGCCACTGGCTGCATTGTGGCGCCTGGGTTTATGGATATTCATACCCACTATGACGCGGCGCTGACTGGCTGGGACCCGTATGCCACGCTGTCTGGCTGGCACGGGGTGACGAGCGTGGCGATTGGCAACTGCGGCTTTGGCTTCGCTCCGGTGCGGCCCAAGGACCAGGAGCGGGCCATGCTACGCATGGAGCGCACAGAGACCATCCCGTTGTCGATTATGCAGGCGTCGATGCGCTGGGACTGGGAGACCTTTCCCGAGTTTCTGGACAGCCTGGAACGCAACAAGATGGGGGTGAATGCCGCCTCGCTGGTGCCTTACTCGCCGCTGCGTGCTTGGGTGATGGGAAATGAGGAGGCCCGCGATCCCAATTATACGGCCACCGCAGACCAGGTCACGCAGATAAAACATGTGTTGAAGGAAGCCTTGCAGGCGGGTGGCTTTGGCTTCTCGGGCACGTTTAGTATGTCCAACCGGGACTATGATGGCGGCTATCTGCCGACCCAGGTGGCGCCGCGAGAAGAGCTTCTAGAGATGGCGACCGTGATGCGGGAGTTCAACCGGGGCTCAATCGAGTGGACGATGGGCAAAGCCTTACAAGGGCTGGGCTTAGATTTCTTGCTGGAGTTGGCCAAGACCAGTGGCCGGCCGGTGAACTGGAACGCAATCGTGTCTGATGCCAATAACCCCGATGGCTGGCGTAAGCAGCTGGAGTGGAGTGAGAAGGCGTATCGCGAGGCCATTGTCCTGCCAGTTGATATTTGCGTACCAATCGAACGCGATTTCACCCTGGAAACCATGGGACTGTTTGACCAGTTGCCAGCCTGGAATGAAGCCACCGTGGGCACGCGCGAAGAGCGCAAGGCCAAACTGGCCGATCCGGCTCGGCGTCCTGCTCTGCGCAAGGATATGGAAAAGCGCCGGATGGTGCTCGTATCGTCCAAGGACAGTGACGGCGAACAGGGCCAGGTGGGCATGATCGACTGGAACGTGACGGTCATCGAGGACGTACACCTGGAAAAGAACGAGCCGCTCAGAGGCAAGACTATCGCTCAGATCGCTCAGGAGCAGGACAAGCATCCGGTCGATGTCCTGCTAGACCTGGCGGTCGAAGAAGACCTGAAGACCGAGTTTGCTATGCAAGACTCTCTCAACAGTGATGAGGACGCCGTGGGTCAGATCCTCAAACACCCGCTGACCCTGATTGGTGCCTCAGATGGCGGAGCGCATACCAAATTCCTGACCCTGGGCCGTTATCAGACCCACTTCCTGGCCCATTGGATCCGTGACAAACAGCTCATGACCTTGGAAGAGGCACATTGGCGGCTGTCGACCATGTTGGGTTGGGCCATTGGCATCCATGACCGCGGCTGGCTGCGCGCTGGGATGCCGGCAGACATCGTGGTCTATGATCTGGAGAAGCTGCGAGTGTTGCCGATGGAGACCATCTACGATCTGCCCAACAACGACTGGCGGCGGGTGCAGAAGGCCGACGGCTATCGCTACACGATCGTGAATGGACAGATCACCTTCGAGGGCCAGAAGTGTACCGGCGCGCTGCCGGGCAAGGTGCTGCGCAGCTACGATATGGCTGGGCAGTAAGGACCGGCGCAACTATGTCAGGTCTCGGAAAAAGTTAACGACCTGTCATTGCGCATTGCGAGGAAACGTAGCGACCGCGGCAATCTCAAACACACCAATCCCCGAGATTGCCGTGCTACGCTCGCAATGACCCCTGACAATGACTCCTAAATAGATACGCTGCCTTGAGAGGAATATATTATGACGGCCACATATGACATCGACGTAGAAGACGTTGAATATCTCCGCCACGGGGATAAACCGCTGCTAGCGCAGCTCTTCAAGCCGCGCGGCCAAGGGCCATTCCCGCTTATCGTCGAACTCCATGGCGGCGCCTGGAACCTGGGAGACCGCCTGATGGACACTGTCATCAACGAACCCCTGGCAAAAAGCGGCGTAGTGGTGGCGGCGCTGGATTTCCGCGTGCCGCCCGAGGCATCGTACCCCGGCTCGCCAGCTGACATCAATTACGCGATCCGGTGGTTCAAGACGCAGGCCCCAGCCTTGGGTAGCCGCTCCGACCTGGTCGGCATCTTGGGCAACTCCAGTGGCGGGCACCTAGCCATGCTGGCCGGGATGCGACCGCGCGATCCCAGATATGCAGCGCTGCCGCTACAGATCGGGACCGCGTCCGTGGATGCCAGCGTGCGCTGTGTCATCATGTACGGCCCGGTTATCAATCCGCTAGGGCGCTACCATTACGCCCAGAAGCTGAAAGCGGGTGGCAAACCCTACCCCGAGTTGGTGGACCTGGTACTGCCCTTGCACGATAAATACTGGAAGACCGAAGAGGCCATGGCCGAGGGCAACCCAGTGCTGGCGCTGGAACGCGGTGAACAGGTCGAACTGCCGCCCGCGCTCTATCTGCAAGGTACCGAAGACAAAGCCCATCCCCGGGTTGACCTCGATCGTTTTGTCGAGCTGTACCGTAAGGCGGGGGGCCAGGTCGAGTTGGAGCTGTTCGAGGGCGAGGCCGAGGGGTTTATAAGCCGCAAGCCGTCTTCGCCCGCAGCTGGGCAAGCGATACAGAAGATCATCACGTTCGTCCACGAGCAGATTCGATAAACACGGCAGCCCAGCGTGCTGACGCGGCGTCCGTCGCGCCAGCACGCGAGATAGGTGAAAGCGCATTCCTCGGATTCCACTCTGTTCCATCCAGGCTACAGAATAGAATTTCAACACCTTACGGAATTCTATCTACCCTTGTCAGCTCAGGGAGAGCAACTGCAAATCGCTATAGGCACTAAGTCACCTGCACCTTCGCCCCCTGGTCTGAGGCGCGCTGTATAGCATCCAGAAGTCGGTGCCGCCTGACTGCTAGGTCGAAATCGGGTTGCGCCCCAGCGCCTTCCCGG
>JAPULM010000324.1 GCA_027294925.1 bacterium | reverse complement strand
TCGATGACGTTGAGGGCCTCGTTCAGAACGAGCTGCTGACCTTCTAAAAATTCGTGATGCTCAAGTTTCGGATGTATATTGACTTTTAAATGACGGCCGTCGAGATCGATATCAATGGTGCCGTCCTTGTTCGAGTGTAGAAATACACCATAGCTGTTAGGCGGTGCACAGAGCTTTTCTACTTCCTGCTTCAGGGCATTAATTTGTTCTTTGGCTTCCTGGAGAGTCGCAACCAATTTCTCGTTTTGCTTTTTGCCTTGCGCAAGTTGCTCTGTGGCCTGGTAATATTTGCGCTTTAAATGTTCGTATTGACTAATGGTCTTTTCTAGGTTGCGTAAGACACCCTCGGATTCGTGTTCCACAAGACGCATTTTTTCGTGCAGGTCTTTAATCTCAATATCGTATTGTAAGAGCTTACTCTGGAATGAAGTTTCTGAGCGCGGCACATGCACGGAAAATTTTCGCATGGTGTCACGGACAAATCCCTTGCGCTCCTCTTTGTCTGGGACATCATCCATAGGAAGCCTCTCCTTAATTATGCACTCGCGGTATAATGTTAGGGAATGACACTGTTAAACCTAGCATAACTTAGGGCGTAGTGTCAAGCACGAAAAAATCTTATAATATACTGAATTTCTAGATATTTATAGGGATTTGTCCTCCTTTTTTGTAGTTGTGCTACTAGTAGATTACAGAATCAGGAGCGACTACGATACTTAAACGCACTTCTTCATCGTTATTATTCCTGCAGTGGTGCATAGATACCACTTCTTGCGTTCAATTTATGAGGTAGAGGATACGGCATAGATGAGGAATACTTGACAAAACAGGGGGGCTATTTTATCTATGTGCATGCAGCTTTACGCAGCGGGTAGTGGGATTGAGCTATGAGAGAGTTGTAAAAGCGTTTATACGGATGCGCTGTGCGCGATATATGAAGAAGGCGCTGAGGTCATGAAATGCCCTGTCTGTGGTGGTCTTGAGAACCGGGTTGTAGACTCTCGGTTGAGCAAAGAAGGGAATGTTATTCGACGTCGACGAGGGTGCCAAGTCTGTGAATGGCGTTTTACGACGTATGAGCGTATTGAAGACGCGACGCCCTGGGTTATCAAGAAAGACGGGCGTCGTGAACCCTTTGATCGTGGCAAGCTGTTGGTTGGGGTTGAAAAAGCCTGTGAGAAGCGGCCGATTGCCTTGTCGACCATAGAGTCCATGGTGCACGATATCGAGAAGGCTTTATGTGACCGGGGGGAGCGGGAAGTGCCCAGTCAAGCGATTGGGGAGCAGGTGATGCAGGCTTTACATGCCATTGATGAGGTGGCCTATGTTCGATTTGCTTCGGTCTATCGTTCATTCAAAGATATCACGGAGTTTATGCATGAAATTCATGAGCTGTTAGAAGCGAATGCCTCTCAAAAACGGATTATAAAATGAGGGCGCGTTGTCGTGCCATGGCATGAAGAGTATCTTTTTTCATTGTATACTGATAGCATATCTGTTTGCATCATTGGGGTTTTGGCTATTCTTGGGGTTGCGGCAGCGCTGGGTTTTTCAGGTTGCGAGTTACTTTGCTGGCCTCGGCTTTATTCTACAAACGGGGATCCTGGTTTATCGTGTAAGTCAACCGTGGCAGTTCCGCGGTGATATTTATGCCTCGATGGGGCTCCTGTCATGGGCGATTGGCGGCGTCTATTTTCTTGCTTGGCGGCGTTATCGTATTGAGGCGTTAGGCGCCTTTGTGATACCGTTAGCACTTTTGGCCGCTGCATATTCCGGGGTTCCCGTCGCCACCGCTGCTGATATTCCCTCCGCGTTTCAACAGCTCTGGTTAGGCATACATATTTTTCTGGCGGTGCTTGGTTATGCTGCCCTGGCGCTCACCTTTGGCGCTGGGGTGATGTATTTAATGCAAGCACAGCAATTGAAATCCAGGCAACCTGGTAAATTATTCCATCGCTTGCCATCATTGTCGCTCCTTGATGAGTTGAATGGTCAAGCGCTTTTGCTTGGTTTCCCTTTGTTGACGCAGGGTCTCATCACGGGCTCGATATGGGCCAAGTATGTGCGTGGATCGTACTGGCATTGGAGCCTAACGTCGTTACCGCTGTTGCTCGCCTGGATGATGTATGCCGTGCTTTTAAGCGGCCGTTACACATTAGGGTGGCGGGGCAAGAGGGCTGCTTTTGCTGCAGTGGTCGGATTTTTGATCGTCCTTGCGTCTTATTTTGTTCATACGCTGTGAACGGGTGTGGGAAATAGGCTGGATAGGCAACATATCAAGATCGAAGCGCAATTATGGCAATATCGGTTATCGGTTTGAATCACCAGACAGCACCGGTCGCTGTGCGTGAACGTCTAGCGTTTACGGGACAAGAACTGGCGTCGCCGCTAGAGCGGTTTCGTGACGCCGCAGTTGAAGAGGCCGTCATTCTCTCAACCTGTAATCGTGTCGAGTTTTATCTGTACACACCTGAGGCAGAGGCCGGTGTGAGCCCCTGCATCGAATTCTTGTCGGCTTATCATGATCTGCCAACGTCAGCCTTTACGCCTTATCTTTATCAGCTGCATGACACAGATGCTGTGCGCCATCTGTTTCGTGTGGCGGCGAGTTTGGATTCACTGGTTCTAGGCGAACCCCAGATTCTCGGTCAGGTGAAAGCGGCCTATCTTTCCGCCCATGCGGCAGGACGAACCGGTGTGGTGTTGAATCAGCTGTTTGGTCGCGCTTTGAACGTTGCGAAAGCGGTGCGTAGCGAGACAGGGATCGGCGCTCATGCGGTGTCGGTAAGCTATGCTGCGGTGCAATTGGCCAAGAAAATTTTTGAGCGTCTACAGGCGTGTACCGCGATGATTTTGGGGGCTGGTGAAACATCCGAGCTGGCTGCGCGGCATCTGTTGCGTCAGGGTGTGGAATCGATGTTTGTGGTCAATCGGACGCAGGCACGGGCTGAAAAATTGGCGCAAATGTTAAACGCAAAAGCCATCTCCTGGGACGCGTTTCCTGAACATCTGGTGCACACGGATATTGTGATCAGTTCGACGAGTGCCCCGCATCCCATTATCCGTAAGGCGATGGTGCAGGATGTCATGCGAGCACGGAAAGGGCGGCCGATGTTTTTTATCGATATTGCCGTGCCGCGCGATATCGATCCGGATGTTAATACGCTTGACGATGTGTTTCTCTACGATATGGATGATCTGGAACATGTCGTTGTAGCGAATCGTCAAGAGCGTCAACTTGAAGCAGAAGCCGCGGAGGATTTGATTTGGCGTGAAGTGCGGCATTTTCAACAATGGCTTATTTCCCGTGATGCGGTACCGACGATTGTCGCATTGCGTAAACGCGCTGAGTTGGTGCGACATGAAGAACTCGAAAAAGCCTTGGCCAAACTCGGCGCTTTGACGCCTCGAGAGCGTCAGGCCGTTGAAATGCTTGCAACAGGTATCGTTAATAAGTTAATGCACCCCCCCACGGTAAATTTGAAACGGGCCTCGCGTGATGGACGGGTGCGTGATTATGTGCAAATCGTACAACATCTTTTTGATTTGGAAATATGACATTGCCCCCCTCATCCCGTCATATACGTCTTGGATCGCGCGGTAGTGCGTTGGCGCTCTGGCAGGTTCGCTGGGTTGCTGAAGCGCTACAGCGTCACCATCCTGGCATCACCACAGAGATCGTGGTGATCAAGACGATGGGGGATCGGAACCGTCGTGATCCGTTGTCGCAACTTGGCGCTAAGGGATTATTTGTGAAAGAGCTGGAGGAGGCGCTGCTAAGACAGGAAATTGACGTGGCAGTGCATAGTATGAAGGATATGCCAACAGAGTTGCCGGCTGGGCTGCATTTGGCAACAATTCCGCGGCGTGGTGAGGTGCGGGACGCGTTTGTGGGGCGCGACGTCCGTCATCTCAATGATCTGCAAGGCGCTAGCCGTATTGGTACCGGTAGTCGGCGTCGGCAAGCCCAGTTACTGGCGTTAGATCATAGCTTGTGCATGCAGGATATACGCGGCAATGTGGATACCCGCTTACAAAAAATGCGCCGTGGCGACGTTGATGGGGTGGTGCTTGCCGCAGTCGGCTTGATACGTTTGGGGCTTGAGCAGGAGATTACTGAATTTTTGTCGCTTGATGTTATGTTGCCAGCTCCTGGCCAGGGAGCATTGGCCCTCGAAACACAGCAGGGGCACTGGATTGACGAGATGCTGGCGCCTTTGCACGATTCGCAGGCGGCGAGTGCGGTGACTGCTGAACGTGCTTTTCTTGCCCATCTGGGGGGTGGATGTATGCTTCCTATCGCTGCTTTTGCCCAGTGTCATGGGCCGCGGCTCCACCTCCAAGGGCTGGTGAGTGCGCCGGATGGGCAGCGTGTGCTGCGGCGTGAGATAAGGGGTACGATGTCGGAGGCAGTGGGGCTAGGAGAGCAGCTGGCGGCGCAAATGCTGGCTGACGGAGCGCGCGCTTTACTGGAAACCATTTGAAGTTTTAAAGATCGATGGGGGAAAGAGAGATGCAATTTCCCAGGTACCGCGCCAGGCGATTACGTGAGCATGAAAATCTCCGGCGCTTGGTGCAAGAAACCACGCTTGGTGCAAGTGATTTTATTCTGCCGCTGTTTGTCGTTCCCGGGCAAGGCGTACGACAGCCGATTGCATCGTTGCCGGGGCAGTATCACTTGTCGGTTGAGCAAGTCGCTGAAGAGGCCCAGATGGCGGCCGATGAAGGTATCCTGGCGGTATTGCTGTTTGGTTTACCTGAGCACAAGGATGCGGTAGGCAGTGGCGCCTATCATGAGGCGGGTATCATACAGCGGGCGGTGCGGGCGATTAAGCAGGTGACGCCGTCGTTATTGATTGTTACGGATGTATGTCTGTGCGAATATACGGACCATGGCCACTGCGGGGTGGTCGATGGCCATCATATCGTCAATGATCTGACCTTGGATCTCTTACGGCAAACGGCGCTGTCGCATGTCGAAGCCGGAGCCGATATTGTTGCGCCTTCAGATATGATGGACGGCCGGGTTGGGGCCATCCGTGCGGCGTTGGACGATAAAGGCTATGATCAGATACCCGTGATGGCCTATGCGGCAAAGTATGCCTCGAGTTTCTATGGGCCATTTCGTGAGGCGGTGAATTCGACGCCACAATTTGGTGACCGGCGCTCCTACCAGATGGACCCCGCGAATGTGCGTGAAGCACTGCGTGAGGTACGACTCGACATCGAGGAAGGTGCGGATATGGTTATGGTTAAACCCGCTCTGCCGTATCTGGACGTTATTTATCGGGTTCGGCAGATAACTGACCTGCCGCTTGTCGCTTACAGTGTGAGTGGTGAGTTTGCCATGTTGAAGGCCGCGGCGCAGCGCGGCTGGCTCGATGAGGAAGGGGCGATGATGGAAGCATTGCTTGGTATTAAACGGGCTGGGGCGGATGTTATTATTACGTACTATGCCCGGGAGGCCGTCCGTTTATTGCAGGCGAGATAGACGTGCGTATTGGAGGCGGCGCTGTTCATGGGCGTCTCTTGCGTACTGCGCTTGGCCGGCGTGTGCGCCCGACGAGTGGCCGGGTGCGACAGGCTATGTTCAATATGTTACGGGCAAACATTACGGGTACGGTTTTTGTTGATTTGTTTGCCGGTACAGGCAGTGTGGGACTGGAGGCGCTCAGTCATGGGGCGCAGCACGTTTATTTTGTCGAGCAAGACCGTCGCACCTTACAGGTACTGTTGGCCAATATCAGCCACTGCGATTTGGCCGGCCAGACGACCGTTATCGGTCACGCATTGCCGCAAGCTCTCAAATATCTGCCTGCTGATCAGCCGGTTGATATAGTTTTTTTAGACCCGCCTTACGCGTCTAATCTTGCTGAGAAGACCCTCGACGTTTTGTCTCGTCATGTTTTGCTGGCGCCTCACGGCATGGTGATTTGGCAGCATGCTGTACAGCACCTTGCACCGGCAATGGTTCTGGGGCTATCTTTATGGCAACGTCGCCGTTATGGTGACACCCACTTGTCGTTTTATGCGCCTCAAGCGTGAGGTGAAGCAACTGCAGCATATGGCTAGCACCGTTGGGTAAAGGTCCCCAAGCGGCAGTTATTTGTGATGACCAAATGGTTATTGGCGGTGGCTAGATTAGTCGTTCTTCATCATAAGGACAAGAGCTATGGCGTCGCAGACACCCAAAGAGGAAGAGAGCGAAAGAGGTTTTACCGTCGCAGATAAACGCCTGTTTAACAAGACAGGGGAGCGCCGACCTGTAACCGATCAACCTGAGGTGACGCAGGCCAGCGCACCGCCACCGGCGCAAGAGGTGCCGCGCTCGCAAGCACCGCCACAGCCCCCGCCGGCAGGCGGGAAGATGCCGCCGCGCGATATGCCGCCGGCTGACTTCTCAGCGTTTGTCGCGATGTTGGTTAATAACGTGATGATGTTTTTGGGGCAAGTTCCTGATCCGGCGAGCCAGCAGCCGCGCCGTGACTTACCACAGGCCAAACATACCATTGATATCCTTATTATGCTGCGTGACAAAACGCAGGGCAATTTAACTGCGGAGGAAGATCAGCTCTTGCAGGAGCTGTTACCGAAACTCCAAATGGCCTACGTCTCTGCCAATCGGCAAGGGGGATAGGATACCTCTGTGGCGCGGCGCTGGCGGGTCAAGGCGCGTCTCACAATGTCGCATAACGCATGCATGTAAAGGGTTTAGAAAGAGGAGCCGTCTAGCGTGGGCCGAGTTCAGACACTACCGGAGAATTTGATCAACCATATTGCTGCCGGCGAAGTGGTTGAGCGGCCAGCCTCGGTAGTGAAGGAGTTGGTTGAGAACGCCTTAGATGCGCAGGCGTGTACGATCAAAGTCATTGTACAGCAAGGTGGTACCGCATTAATCCAGGTTGACGATGATGGCATAGGTATGGATGCCGAGGATGCTGTGCAGTGTTTTACGCGCCATGCTACCAGTAAACTCCAGACGCTACAGGACCTTGGCCGTTTGACGACCATGGGGTTTCGAGGCGAAGCCTTACCCAGTATTGCTGCGGTATCGCGTGTGCAGATGATCTCACGCTGCCCGGAGGCGGTGGAGGCGATACGCGTTACCCTTGAGGCGGGCAAATTCGACACGGTTGAGGCTTACGGCGCGCCGCCTGGCACGTCGATACAAGTCCGTGATCTGTTCTATAATACGCCCGCGCGGTTGAAATTTCTAAAGCGTCCTGCCACGGAAGCCAGCTACATCACACATTGTTTTACCGGCTTAGCACTAGCAGCCTCAGAGGTGCATATGACGCTGCTTTTGAATGGGCGTTTGCATACCCAAGCACTGCCTACTGCAGCGTTTGGTGATCGACTTGATATGGTATTTGGTGCCGGCATGCAAGATAATCTGCTGGAGGTGGAATACCGCGGTGACGATTTGCAGGTCTATGGGTGTATTGCCAAAGCGACTTTTCACCGCGCCACCCGTCGCCAGCAATTCTTTTTTGTCAATGGACGGCCTGTACAGAGCCGCACGTTAAGTCATGCCTTATACGAAACCTATCGGACGCTGTTGCCCAGAGAACGGCATCCCGTTGCCTTTTTATTTATTACCGTGCCTTTGGATGAGGTGGATGTGAATGTACACCCGGCCAAGCTTGAGGTGCGATTTCGTCAAGAGGCACGTCTACATGACCGTTTACGGCGTTTGCTGCAGCAGCGTTTGCAAGACAGCCTTGAAGGTTTACCGGCCATGTCCGAAGAGGTCGTATCCCCGGTGTTTGAGCCGCGGCCAGTGTCCCAACCAACGCCGATGATGTGGCAGACCTCCGCAGCTGACACGCCGATGCAAGCACAGACGCCAACCCGGTCTGCCAGCTGGACTGAACCAGCGGTTTCTCAGGAGCTCGGCCTGCATGCCGGCTATCCGCAGGCAGGGCGGGCGATTTTGGATGGCAATCCGCTGGGACAACTGCACGACACCTATATTTTAATGCAATATCCTGACGGTGTGTTCATCGTCGATCAACATGCTGCCCATGAACGGGTGGTGTATGAAAACCTGTGGGCGCGTTTTCAAGATAACCTGGGTGAATCTCAACAGTTGCTGTTTCCTGTCACGCTTGATTTGCCGGGTCCGGATCCTCAATGGGTGGCATCGTGTTTGCCGCGTTTGACGGCCCTTGGCTTTAGCCTGGAGCCGTTTGGGGGAGATTCTTATCGTGTGCATAGCGTTCCTGCCCTGTTGGCCGAGCGTGATTATGCAGCCGCATTGATGGATGTCTTCGATGTCTTGCGCACACCTGGTGTTGATGAGCCGATGGATGTCGCACTGCAAGATATTCCTCAGGTTCTAGACCGTCTTTTAACGGTGATGGCCTGCCATGGCGCTATACGGGCGCATCAACGTTTGCAAGAAGCGGAAATCCATGCGCTGATGCGCGATCTGTCGCGTACGGCGCGTCCATTCACCTGTCCACATGGGCGGCCGGTGTTGTTGAACGTCGCTCTGTCTGAAATCGAGAAGAAATTCTTACGTCGCTAACCTGACCATGGCGACTTGTCTTTGCCAGGTCGCCTCTGTCACGTTGCATCAAAAAAGGGGGTTGTCTGATGCATGATGAAGCATTGCCGGAAGGTTTGGCGTTTGACGATGTGCTCCTGGTTCCGGCGCGCTCGGATGTATTGCCACGTGATGCCGATGTTTCTACCTGCTTGACCAACAGTATTCCACTGAACATTCCACTCCTCAGTGCCGCCATGGATACGGTAACCGAGTCCGGGCTGGCTATTGCCCTTGCACAGGAAGGCGGCCTTGGGGTTATCCATAAAAATCTCAGTATCGCGGCGCAGGCGGCCGAAGTCGATAAGGTCAAACGCTCAGAGAGCGGCATGATCGTTGATCCCATCACCCTAGCGCCGGATCAGCTGGTTGAGGAGGCGTTGGCGGTGATGGAGCGTTATCGTATTTCGGGTATACCCATTACGCAAGGCCCAAAGCTGGTTGGGATTTTGACCAATCGTGACCTGCGTTTTGTCACCGATTTGCAACAATCTATTGCGGCGTTAATGACGAAGGACGATTTGGTTACCGTATCTGAAGGCACCGGTCTGGACGAAGCCCAGCAACTCTTGCATCAACATCGCATTGA
>JAPULM010000323.1 GCA_027294925.1 bacterium | reverse complement strand
GCGCTGGACGCCGCTGGCGGTTACGCGCAAGCCTTTGAAAACACCGGACGGTTTTTCCCTGTGAGATAGGCCATGGCATTCGACGACCCGGACACTATTCAGCAGCAGATCGTGGCGATTTTACACACGTACTGCGGGGTGCAAACGCACATCCGTCCCCGGATGTGCGTTTGCAAGAAGAGCTGGGATTGGACAGCATGGGCCTTTTAACCCTTGCCTTGGAAATTGAAAACCACTGGCAACTGTATCTGGCCGAGCCCCCGGAGGCGCCGCCGCAAACACTTGGCGAACTGGCCGACCTGGTGGCCCAACGCCTGCGTGAAAAGGCGTCCTAAACCATGCACACGACGCTTGACCGTATTCTGTTCCGTGCTGCCGATCTCAATCGGGCCACAGTCAACTTCTGGCAGACGCCGGCGCACACCCAGGCCTGGTCTTACGAGCGCTGCGTGCACGACGCCTTGCTGGTTACCGGCGCCTTGCAGGAACGCGGCCTGCGCCGGGGCGACCGGGTTGGCCTGGTCTTGCCGACGCATGCCGATTTCTATCGCGCCTTCTTTGGTGTCATCCTGGCAGGCGGCATTCCCGCGGCGCTCTATCCGCCGGTGCGCCTGGGGAAAATAGACGCCTGGAAAGACCGCACCGCCGCCATGTTACGGGCCATTGATTGTAGCGCAGTGCTAACGGACGCCCGTTTGTACGGGCTGTTGGGGCAGCCGGTACGTCAAACCGCACCGCCTTTGGGATGTTTTACGGTACAGGCGCTCATGCGTGAGGCAGCGCACGGAACCCATACGGAGGTCCATAGCGATGACTTGGCAGTGGTGCAGTTCAGCTCGGGCACCACCCGAAATCCCAGGCCAATTGCGCTGACCCACGCCAACATCCTGAGCAACGCCCAGGCCATTTTAGCCTCACTGCCGGGAGATGCGTTGCAGCATTCCGGGGTCAGTTGGTTGCCGCTGTATCATGACATGGGTTTGGTCGGCAACCTGGTCAGTGCCATGCTTGTCCCGGCGCCGCTGACGCTCATTCGGCCGGAGCAGTTTGTGGCGCGTCCGCGTGTCTGGCTGGAAGCCATGACCCAGAGCCAGGCGACCGTTTCCGGGGCACCCAATTTTGCCTTCGGGCTATGTGCCGAGCGGCTCCAGGAGACAGACCTGGCCGGGCTTGATTTGTCCCGCTGGCAGGTGGCCTTCTGCGGTGCTGAAACCGTACACCCGCAAACCCTGCAGGCGTTTGCCCGGCGCTTTGCCCCGGTCGGCTTTAACGCCAGGGCTCTCGCACCGGTTTATGGGCTGGCAGAGGCCACCCTGGCGGTGACGCTGTCATCGTTTGACGCGCCGCCACGCTTTACGTCGTTCAACCGTCACGCCCTGGAGCGCAAAGGCCGAGCGATGGCAGCGCATTCGGGCATCCAACTGGCCGCCTTGGGACAGCCCCTGGCCGGGGTGGAGGTGGAGATTCGGGAGGTGCACGGTGAGGCGCTACCGCCCGGACATCTCGGACGTCTCTGGGTGCGTGGCCCCGGGGTGATGCAAGGTTATCTCGACCAACCGCAGGCCACCCGGCAGGTGCTTCAGGCGGGCTGGTGCGACACCGGCGATCAGGGCTTTTTCCATGACGGGCAACTGTATCTGTTTGGGCGCGTCTCGGATATCATCATCATTCGAGGCCACAACCACGACCCGGCGCAAATCGAGCGCAGCCTGCATGGCATTGCCGGTTTGCGTGCGGGGTGTGCGGTGGCGTTTGGCATAGCGGATGTGGACCGTGGTACGGAGCGCCTGGTGGTGCTTGCCGAGTACCGGGTGACCCCGTCACTGGCGGATCAATCCCGCCTCGAAGCCGAGGGCCGGGCGGCGATTCAAGCATCTTGCAACCTGCAGGTTTCCGACTGGATCTTGTTGCCACCGGGCACCTTGCCGCGCACCTCTTCCGGTAAACTGCGTCGGCGTGAGACACGCCGCTTATGGCAAACCGGCACGCTACGAGCACCCGCCAGCAGCGGCATCGGCACCCTGATACGGCAAACCCTGTCTGGCTTATGGGCCCAGCGCCAAGCCCGACACCAACGTTAAGCGGGGATTGACGCATGTCGCAGACGTGTCAGCGGGTGTTAATCGTGGGTGGTGGTCCCGTTGGCCTCGCCACTGCACTAACCCTGTCCAGCGCCGGTGTGCCGGTGGTCGTTGTTGAAAAAGGCGACTGGCCGCAAGACAAAGTGTGTGGTGAGGGTGTCATGCCCACAGGAGTCGATTTCCTGCGCCGTTTCGGGGTGCTGGATCACCTACCGGAAGATCAATTCTGGCCGTTTCGCGGCATTCGTTATCGGGAGCCCGGTGGGATCATTGCCCAGGCCGATTTCGCCAGCGGTCCAGGACTTGGCATTCGTCGGCTGGCCTTGAGCCATGCCCTGGTCGAGACCTTGAGGCATCATCCATCGGTCGCGTTACGGTCGCATACCCGTCTTGTGGCGCTGCAACAGGATGGCGCTGCAGTCCATGTCGGGCTTGCCCGGCACGGCTCAACATCTGACGTGTCACACGAGACCTTTTGTTTTCTCATCGCTGCCGATGGACGACGTTCCACCGTGCGGCGTCTGGCCGGGTTGTGTGCACCGTCGCCGGGGCGTCAGCAGCGCATGGGGGCGCGCCAACACCTGGCGCTGGCGCCCTGGCATTCATACGTCGAGGTCTGGTGGCAGTACGGTATTGAGGCCTACTTCACGCCTTCAGGCCCTGAACAAATTGAAGTTGCCTTTCTGTGGGACCGGCAGCGCTGTCGCCCGCCGGTGCACCAGGGTCTTACCGGTTTGCTGAGCATCTTTCCGCAACTGGCGGCTCAGGTCCAACACGCGGCAACCCGCAGCCACCTGCGGGGCCTGGGGCCATTGGCGGTTGCCGCCGCCCGACCGGTTGCCGGGCGGATCTTGCTAATCGGCGACGCTCTGATGTTTCTTGACGGCCTGACCGGCGAAGGGCTTTCTATCGGCTTTGCACAAGCGGAACTGGTGGCCCAGCATCTGCCGCCACTCTATGACCTTACCCGTCTCGATGCGAACGCCCTGCTGCCGCTGGCCACCGCCCTGCGCCACCGCCTGGCAGCGCACCTGGGCGTCACCCGTTTGGCCTTGGACCTCACCCGTCACCCCTGGCTGCGTACCCTGAGCATGCGCGCCCTATCGCGGGCTCCCGGTTTGTTGCAACACGCCCTGGAGGTCAATATGGGAACCCGCCGCCCGTGGCCGATACCGCTGAGCAGCGTTCCCAGATTGGCATGGGGACTCATGCTTCCACGGCGGGCTGCCCCTTTCAAAGCCGGTTCGTCTTCATGATATACTTGCCGTGCCTAAAATCCGGTAGGCTTGTAGGTAGGCAACCGTATCGACTGGTGTATTATCGCGTAGCGTCAAACATGACACAATGGCTATGTAGGTGGACAAAAGTTATTCGGCTTTTTGCCCGGGTACTTAGCTGCACAGGAGGTCGCAGATGAAAATCATTTTGCTGGGCACCGGCGGACCCCGGCCGGACCTCGACCGGCACGGTCCGGCCACCATGCTGCAGATCGGCAAGGCGCATCTTTTATTTGACTCGGGCCGAGGCGTCGTTCTGCAAATGGTTAGCGCCGGCGTGCCGCTTGATCAGGTAAATCCAGTCTTCGTCACCCATCATCATTACGATCACATCAGCGATCTCGCCGACGTCATCCTGACCAGCTGGCTGATGGGACGACAACATACCCTGCAGATTTTCGGGCCGCCGGGGACCATCTCAATCGTTGAAGCGCTACTTAATCATGTGTACGACAAGGACATCGAGTTTCGTGACAAAGGTGAGCCGGCCATTGTGGGCGGCTGGAAACCCGTCCGCAGTACCGACATCATGAGTGGACTCGTGTATGATGGTGGAAGCTGGAAAGTATTCGCTGAGATCGCCAAACATGGCCACGATCTCGACCTCCCAAATGCCTTCAAGCAGCGCTGGGTATGCCTGGGTTACCGCGTCGAGGCCGACAACAAAGTCATTGCCATCAGCGGCGACGGCGTGGCCAGCCAAGGTCTGCATCGCCTGGCCCGAGACGCAGATGTGCTGGTCCAATGCTGCTACCTCGCCAAAGCTGAGTTGACCACCCCAACCCTGGAGAATCTGGCCAAACATACCCTGGCCTGTTCGGACAGCGTGGGTAAGATCGCCCAGCGTGCGCGGGTCAAGAAACTGGTCCTCACCCACCTGCGGCAAAAGTCTGATGCCCTGCTGGACGAAATCGCTGCAGATGTAGGACGCGATTATGATGGTCCGGTGGTGCTTGGACGAGATCTTATGGAGGTGCAGGTGTAGGCCGACGCCTCGGAATTTACGTGTAGGTCAGGGGATACGGTCAAACGCGGCGCTGAGCGGCAGAGCGTGCAGCCGGGATCGGTTACCTTTCTACAGCGTTTTGGCAGGCGCTTCAGCTCAATCTTCATTATCACGTTATCGTCATCGAGGGCGTTTTTCTCGGTCGCACAGCGCAGGGCCTCAAACCCCGCTTTCTCAAGGGTGAGCCGCCCAGCGATGCCGACGTTGCAGAGATGATCCGGAAGATTAGTCGGCGGGTCATCCGCAAACTACGCCATCTGGGATACCTGGAAGCGGGAATAGATGTCCCTGTGGCCACCGGCTATGATCCGCTGCTTGACAACGAACCGGAGCTTGCCCGCACCATGGCAGCCTCGGTCAAACAGCGCATCGCCTTTGGCGAACGTGCTGGTCAGAAGGTGCGACGCATGGGCTCGGGCTTTGGCTATGAAGGGGAACGCCCTGAATTCAAGGGACCGCGCTGTGCCGGCGTGAACAGCTTTTCCTTGCACGCCAACACCAATATCCCAGCCCATCGGCGTGATCAGCTGGAGCGTTTGATACGCTACACAAGCAGGGGCGCCGTATCGCTTGAACGGCTTACCAAGGACACCAATGGGGACCTGGTGTATCGGTTTACCCGGTCGTGGTCAGACGGTACGACCGGCATTAAACTGTCGCGGCTGGAATTGATCGAAAAACTTGCGGCGCTCGTGCCCTTACCAGGTGCCCAC
>JAPULM010000322.1 GCA_027294925.1 bacterium | reverse complement strand
GTGGGCACCTGGTAAGGGCACGAGCGCCGCAAGTTTTTCGATCAATTCCAGCCGCGACAGTTTAATGCCGGTCGTACCGTCTGACCACGACCGGGTAAACCGATACACCAGGTCCCCATTGGTGTCCTTGGTAAGCCGTTCTCATGAATGTGAATGTCAAAGGCGTGTTTCTGTGCAGCAAAGCTGTGGCGCCTGATATGACGGAACGCCGCCAAGGCCATATGATCAATACCGCCTCAATCGCCGGCAAGCGTGGCAATCCTCGCACTGCCGCCTACAGCGCCTCCACGTTTGCCGTGGTGGGCTTTACGCAATCCATGGCGCACGAAATGGCGCCGTATAATGTCACCGTGAATGCCGTTTGTCCTGGCGTCTTGAGCACCGCCATGTGGGTGGATGCGTTGATCGAACAACGGACCGATCTGCAAGGCCGTGATCCTGCCTCAGCCTTTCAAGACTATGCTGCCGAGCGGGTGCCGCTCGGTCGCCCGCAGACGCCTGACGATATTGGTCAGGCCGTCGTTTATCTGGCGCAGGCCGACAACGTGACCGGCGTCGCACTAAACGTCGCCGGTGGCCTTGTGATGCATTAAGACTGTTTGCACCTGAGGTGATGCCAGCGTTCCCTGCCGGAACTGAATTGCCCGCTTGGAGCATAACGCCACACGTGCTATCATCAGATATTGACTGAAGCCGACAAATCTGTCCGCAAAACCAATTGCTTCCGTTCGAAGCGCCGTGAAAATGGTTCAAGGTGCATGATGGCACTGGCAATAAATGTGACAACCGCAGATGGTGAAACGCTTGCCGAACCCTATCTCCTGCGGCTTGGGGGATGGACGGAAGCACGCTATTTCGCCGAGGCTCCGGAATCGCAAATTGTGGAGTTTGAAGACGGAGAACTCATTGTGCCATCGCCGGTGAGCATTCGACATCAAGAACTCGTTGGCTTCCTGACATTCCTATTACGAGGTTATGTGAGTACCAAAGGATTGGGCAACGTGTTCAACGGGCCGGCGGTAGTGCGGTTGCGCCCTGATCTGAATTACGAGCCGGATATCTTCGTGGTCCGACGCGAGCACTTATCCCAACTCGAGGCACAGTTTTTCTCCGGGGGACCAGACCTGGTTGTTGAAGTCATGTCACCTGGGGGACGTAGCTACGATCTCAAAACCAAGGCGGCCAACTATCGTCAATATGGCGTACGTGAATATTGGCTTATCGATCCCGCCACCACCACCTTCTATCAACATACATGCCCAACTGACGACTCAGCGCCATACGATATCAGGACGTACGCCACAGCGCGTGTGGACAGCATGACCATGCCGGGGTTCTGGGTCGATGCATCCTGGTTCTGGGAGCGTCCGTTGCCCCAGGAAACACGGCTGCTCGACCGCTTGTTAGGCTGAACAACCGTCACGTCAACAGAAGACAATCCTTAGCAATCGCCTGCGTCTCGTGTTTCATCTGCGTTTCTAGGGTCTCGGTCCAGCCACATAGGTTGCAAGACAGCTCGTTCCCATCTTGAAATTTTTCGGGCCAGGACTCAATCAATAATTTTGTTTAGAGGATACTCGACGATACCGCTGGCGCCAGCCTCTTTGAGACGTGGAACGAGATCGCGCACCACCAATTCCTCAATGATCGTATTGACGGCAACCCAAGCGTCATCGGCCAATGACGCAACCGTCGGTTTTTGCAGCGCCGGTAAAACGCCGAGAACCTGATCAAGAACCACGGTGGGGACATTCATCATCAGCCCGACTTTACCCTCGGCGGCCATAGCGCCACACAGCATCAGCGCCATATTGCTAATTTTTTTTCGCTTCCAATCGTTATCCCAGGCGGCCTGATTGGCAATCAGGCGCGGGGTGCTTTCGAGGATGGTGTCGACGATGCGAAGATTGTTGGCGCGTAAGGAACTGCCCGTCTCGGTCACCTCGACAATGGCGTCAGCAAGCTGTGGGGGTTTGACTTCTGTGGCACCCCAGGAAAACTCCACATGCGCCTCGACACCATGCCGTTTCAAGTAGTCGGTGGTGAGATTGACAGCTTCGGTGGCGATACGCTTGCCCTGCAAATCTTTCGCGCTCTGAATAGGCGAGTCCTGCGGCACCGCAAGCACCCAACGCACCGGACGGCGGCTCACCTTTGAAAACACCAGTTCGGTGACTTCAACCACCTGCGCCCGGTTCTCTAAAATCCAATCGTACCCCGTCAAGCCGGCATCCATCACGCCGTCTTGCACGTAGCGTGCGATCTCCTGCGCCCGAATCAGGATACAGGTAATTTCCGGATCATCAATAGTAGGATAGTACGAACGCGAGCGAAAGGTAATCTGATAGCCAGCCTTGCGGAATAAACCGGCGGCCGCTTCTTGCAGACTGCCGGCCGGCAGGCCCAATTTGAGTATCGGTTGATTCATGATTATGATGACTTCTTGTTATAGACTTCATTGGGATCGAACACGCGCTGCGCAACAACCTTCAGCGCATGGTCTTCTACACGGCGGAAGAAACAACTGGGATACCCTTGATGACAGGCTGCACCGCCAATTTGTTGCACCTTAACGAGCAAGGTGTCAGCGTCACAGTCGAGATAAACGCCACGCAATTCTTGTACATTGCCGCTTTCCTCGCCTTTGCGCCATAAGCGGTTACGGCTACGGGAAAAGTAACAGACACGGCCGGTACGGAGCGTTTCGTTAAACGCCTCTTGATTCATATAGGCCATCATGAGCACTTCACCGGTGGTCTCGTCTTGCGCGATCACCGGTACAATACCGCCCGATTTGTCAAAATCGATCATCTGATCCAGATCAGACACGTTTGAACCTCCTGCGAAAAAACCTTACCCCAACCTTCTCTCAGCAGGGGAAAAAGGGATCAACCTAGCGCAACCCGTCTGTAGGCACGCATAAGCTACGCGATGGCGCCTACCTGCCGTAGCTGTTCAATTTCCTCCTGGGCGAAACCCCAATCCAACAGTCCGGCTTCCGTGTGCTCACCGGCAGCGGCTGGTGGTCGCTGCACTTCCGAAGGTGTGCGGCTGAAGCGGGGCGCCGGCGCCGGCTGCACCACGCCGTCAATCTCTATAAAGGTTTCTCTCGTCTTGTTATGGGGATGATGCGGTGCTTCATCGAAACTTAACACCGGCGCAAAACAGACATCGGTACCTTCCAGAATATCACACCATTGCTGACGCGTTTTGGTACGGAACAGTTCCGCCAAACGCTCCGTAAGGGCAGGCCAGTGTTGGCGGTCCATTTGGTCCGCCAGTGTTTCATGTTCAAGGCCAAGGCGTTGCAAAAGTTCATCGTAGAACTTGGCTTCAATGGCAGCAATCGAAATGTATTTGCCATCTGCGGTCTGGTAGACATCATAGAAGTGTGAGCCGCTGTCCACCAGGTTTTCCCCGCGCCGGTCATTGATCATACCGGCGGCATAAAGGCCGTAGATCGACGCCATAAGCGACGCGGCGCCATCTACCATGGCGGCGTCAATTACTTGCCCCAGCCCGGAATGTTGCACTTCGTACAGCGCGGCTACAATGCCCAGCGCCAGATATAAAGCACCTCCCCCGAAATCGCCGATCAGGTTCAAAGGTGGCGTTGGCGGCTGACCGCGCCGACCAATCGCATTGGCCGCACCCGTTAACGCAATATAATTGATATCGTGGCCAGCGGCATGGGCCAGGGGACCGCTTTGCCCCCAACCGGTAACACGACCATACACCAGACGTGGGTTGCGGGCCAGACACGCATCGGGACCCAAACCGAGTCGCTCCATCACCCCAGGCCGAAAGCCTTCAATCAAGGCATCGGCCTGATCCAGCAAGCGGCGCGCTGCCTCGGTGCCTTCCGGCTGTTTGAGATCAATGGCGACCGAACGGCGACTGCGATCCATTACCGAGAAACGGGTCGGGACCGAGAACCCGAGTCCGGACGGCTGCGTACGATCGATACGCAAGACATCTGCACCCATATCGGCCAGTAGCATGGCACACATGGGTGGCGGGCCAATACCGCCGAATTCGACAATCTTAACTCCACTAAGTGTTCCCATTCTATTCCCCTCGCCGTCTAGATGTCCAAAATTGCGACGCTGACTCAAATCCGCATGACACGCCCCTAATGATAAGCTATGCAGCAAAGTACCGAAATCGCGTCCGTCTGTCAATATGAGTACGAGAGGGTAGGGTGAGAGACCCTTTGAGATGCAGATTGTCTGCCGCTTGTCTCAACTCGCTAACCCTTATACAATGCAGCTTGATATAGATATTCAGAAGATGAATCGGGACATCAAGTGTTAACCTGCATGAGCTTGCGTAGGGTGCGGCACAGTCCCGCCCTACGCAAGCAGGTCGTCTAGATGTCCAACAGCAAACCTGAAGATCTATAGTTAAGAGAAGGAGATGTGATGACAGTACGCGTTCGATTCGTCGGTTGCGGAGACTCATTTGGCAGCGGCGGACGGTTTCAGACTTGTATTCTGGTCGACAGCCCCACGATGCGATTCGCCATTGATTTTGGGGCATCGTCTCTGATTGCGCTCAACCAGCAAGGTATTGAACACAACAGCATTGATGTCGTGTTGTTGACCCATCTACACGGTGACCACTGTGGCGGCGTGCCGTTTATGCTGATGGACGCCATGTTGGCGGCAAAACGGACGCGGCCACTCGTTATCGCCGGCCCCAAGGACACGCAAGCGCGGCTGTACGAGATCAGTGAAGCGTTGTTTCCCGGCATGCATGTCATGCGGCCGAAATTTCCGCTTCACTATATCGACCTGGAAATTGGACAGCCGCACCATATCCTGGAACTTGTGGTGACCCCGCAAGCGGCTCGCCACACCTGGCAAACCAACCCGATAGCGCTACGGGTGGAGGTCGGCGGTAAGGTGGTGGCCTATACGGGGGATGGTGAGTGGACAGAGGATTTAGCGAAAATTGGGCAAGGCGCCGATCTCCTCATTGCCGAGAGCTATTTCTATCATAAGCCGGTCAAATGGCACCTCAACTATCCGGCCATCTGCGAGCATCAAGACGACTTTGGCGCCAAGCGCATTATTCTGACCCACATGAGCCAGGACATGCTGGCGCATGTCGATGAGATACCCGAGACGTGCGCCGAAGATGGTATGGTGGTAACGCTGTGAAGGGCGGCTGCCAGCAAAGAAACCCTGCTGCCTTTTAGCGGTATGGCAAATATTCGCGTCCAAGTAACTCACGTGCCACGATAATTTTCTGAATTTGGGCGCTGCCGTCACCAATTTCCAGGCCCATGACGTCGCGCATGCGCTGATCGAAGGGCATTTCGTCCACATAACCATAGTGACCGTGTAGCAACAGGCATTGGTGAATAACCTCAACCGCTAGTTTCGGCGCCCACCACTTGCACATCGCCGCTTCCTTGGTATGCGGTAGCCCTTCATCCTTGAGCCACAGGCAGCGATATGACAGAAGACGAGCGGCTTCGATCATCGTGTGAGCTTCGGCGATGGGGAATTGGACGCCTTCGAATTTGGCGATCGGACGGCCAAACGCCTCGCGTTGCTTGACGTACTGCATGGTTTCATCGAGTGATTGGGCGGCGGTCCCCAGGCACATCAGGGCGATAATGGCGCGGGCGTAATCGAAACCTGACATGATGGCCCGGAAGCCTTGTCCTTCTTCACCAATCAGATGGCCGCGTGGCACCCGCACGTGGTCCATCACGATGGCGCCGCGGGCCAGACTCTTCGAGCCAATACTGGAGAGAACGGTGCGACTGACGCCTTGCCATTCTGATCGTACGACAAAAGCACTGACGCCACGTGCACCAGCGTCGGCGTCGGTTTTGGCAAAAACAATGCAGTTGTCCATCTCGCCGGCATAGGTGACGGAGGTTTTTTCACCGTTGAGAATATAGGTGTCGCCATCGCGCACCGCGCGGGCACTCAATGCCGCGGCATCCGACCCAACGGATGGTTCGGTGAGCGCAATGCCCATGACTTCCGTACCATTGGCCATACCTGGCAAATAGCGTTCTTGTAGCTCACGGGAGCCAAAGCGGTGCAGCAAATCGCCCATGAAGGCATTTTGTTCAACGAAATAGCCGCAATTGAAATCCGCCCGGGCGATTTCTTCAGCCGCAATACCACTAGTGAGGCAGGGCTGCAGAGAACCACCGAATTGTTCCGGAATGCGTAAACCGGTGAGCCCGAGCGCCGCCATGCCGGCTAGTTGGCGACGCGGGAAGGCTTTGCTTGTATCGCCTTCTCTGTACAACGGGGCAATATCATGACGGGCAAAGCGGCGCACCGTGTCCCGAAATTGCTCTTGTTCCTCACTGAAGCGAAAATCCACCCTTGTCCTCCTACGAAATTTTTTTTAGGGCACAGATTTCAAACCTGTTCCCTGCTGAGGGTTGTTATGCCAAGGCGCCGACCAAGGCGGTATGACGTCTGGAGATTGTGGAATAACCCTTTTTCTTTTAATTCCGCAATCCGCCATCCGCATTAGCGCCTCTCAGCCTGCTCTCATCTGGGAAAAACCTACCCCTGCAAGCTCTGATCGCCCGGGACCCAGGTCAGCGGTCTTCGTCGGGCGCTACCGACGTGGTGTGCTGCGAGACGGTCTCGGGTAGTTCAGCATCGTAGTTAAAATGTTCTGTAGTCAACGCCTGAATACTCAGGGCGCATAGTGACACCACGCCCCACAATAAACCGATTACCACCCCGGCATCAATAATACCACGCCACGGTTGGTTAAGGCGCGACACCAGCATGACCAAGAGCACAATAAACGTGGTAAGGATGAGGATGCGAAGGCGTAATCGCCAAGTCGCATACACATAGCCCATACAAAATAGGGGTGCCAGTAAGACATGTTGGAGGCGCGGATGCTGGGCTAAGTAACGGGCGCGGGCGGCCACACGGGGAGAAAAACTTTTTTGAAAGCCCCGATAGCCTTCCGCATACGCCATAAACCCCAGGTGGCCGGCCAGCACCACCCAATGATACCACTGCCATGGGTAGCGAAATGCGTTGATAACCAGCGGCATCAGTCCCACCACCGCATAAGTAAGCAAGCAAACGGCCCCCATGACACCCCAGACGGCGGCGCCATATCCAATGATGGTTTTCATTACCAAATAACCTAACTTTTAAGATTGGCGCTCTCGTTACGTCACCGTTGATATCTAGTATTCTACCGGGTTCTGGGCCGGCGTGCTTGAGGGTTTTTACAAATTTTCATGATCTGATCCTTGCTTTTAGCAGGCAAAATGACATACAACAGAGTCATTGCCGCAATACTGAAGACTTGCATAGCGCCATTCCAGCGCCGGTTTCAGGGGGTAAGGGCGGGAAAATCCGCCCTTTTTCACTTATCCTGGCGTGTCTGAGCACTTGGGGTAAGCGCTTGAACTGAAAGGAGGACAACATGGAGATTGGTTTTATCGGGGTTGGAAATATGGGTGCTGGCATGGCCAATAATATTCACCAGGCCGGCCATCATCTTATTGTCAACGATATTCGGCGCGATGCCGCTGGCCCGTTTCTGGAAGCAGGCGCGACCTGGGCCGACACCCCCAAGCAGGTGGCGGAACAGAGCGAGATTACCTTCACCTCCCTGCCGGGCCCACCGGAAATGGAAGCCGTCAGCCTGAGTGAAAGTGGGGTGCTTGCCGGCTCTAGACCGGGGAGCGTGTATATCGATCTATCAACCAACTCGCCCACCCTGGTGCGGCGGATTTATCAAATCTTCAAGGAGCAAGGGCTTGACATGCTCGACGCGCCGGTTAGCGGCGGTGTTACTGGTGCGCGAACGGGATTGTTAGCCATCATGGTGGGTGGCGATGAAGCCGTTTACCAGCGTGTTAAACCGGTGCTGGACGCGTTTGGCGATAATGTGGTCTATTGCGGTGACATTGGCACCGGGTCCATTTGCAAGCTGGTGCACAATAGTATTTCCGCCATTACCAGTCAGGCAATCAGCGAGTTGTTTACCCTAGGTGCCAAAGCCGGCGCCGACCTCAAGGCCATGTGGGAAACCACTCGGCGGGGTTCTTTCGGGCGCAACTCCGGTGGCATCCATCGTTTACCGGGTGACTGGTTCAGCGGCAACTTTGAAGCGGATTGGGACAAGGGCTTCTTTGCCACCAAGCTGATGCGTAAAGATGTGGGATTGGCCACCCAGCTGGCGCGTGAGTTTGACGTTCCGATGAGTCTGGCCAACCTGGCTGAGCAGGAGTTGGTGGAGGCGATCAATCGCGGTTGGGGCGATAATCCCACCACCATCGTTCGATTGCTGCAGGAAGAACGTGCCGGCCTACAACTACGGAGCGATTTTCCGGCTGGCACGACACGCCTGGTAATTGAGGACTAAGCGCTGCGTCATATAAACAGGGGAACAAAATGCTCTCCTGGCTCCCTCACCCCTGGCGGGGGAGAGGGAGCCAGGGTTTCCTTTTGTTCCCTTTAAAGCGCCGGCCGCTCACCGAAGATCGGGCCTGTTTCACGCGTCCGTTTAAACTCGTAGAATCCGGGCATACGGCCGGCAGTAACCATGGCGTCCCACATCTGCACCGCGGCTTCACCGGTTGGTGCCGGGCTAAAAACAGGGCCAAAAAAGCCCGGTCCTGCCCCATTATCAAGCACCACAAGTGGTACCCCAACACCGTCACCAGCCTTTGCTTTGGCCTGTGTCATATCAGCCTCAATAACCTGGTCCCATGACTCATTATCAGCGGCTGCGGCTAAATCCTGCGGCAAGTCGCAAGATTGCAGAATGTCTTGTAGGGCCTCAGTTGTCCCAATATCTTCTTGGTCGTGGTGGCGACGCGTACCCATGGCGGTGTACAGTTTTCTAACCGCTTCGTTGCCGTGCGCTTCTCGTACTGCCGCTGCCACCCGCAGGGCGCGTAGTCCAATCGCGTGACTAATCCGAAAACGCTCTGGCATGTCACGCCCTTCATTGATTTTTTTCAAGCTAAAAAATTTCCAATTGACGTGGATACTTTTTTGCTGCGCAACCTCCTCCATCCAGCGTGAGGTGATCCAGCACCAGGGACAAACCGCATCCCAATAAAATTCTACTGTCTCTTGCTGATCTGACATCGGTGACTCCTTAATTCCTTTCGACACACGTTCAATAGCCCTTCAGCGTGTCAGGCATCATACGATTTCGATGGGTATTGTCAAGCCAAGATGGCCCATGCGTACAGAAGCAATCAAGACCTCTCATGGCAAGTCACCGCGCTGCCAAGCGCCATGCAGGAAGAGATCAAGGAGTTGCTCAACATCTTCTTCGACGGAAATCTTTGCTTTGCCCTGAATACGCTGCACCAGTACCGTACTCATCATTTCTTGTAGAAAAAAGGCCAACTGGCGGCTATCCATAGGGCGTAGATCACCGGCGTCTATGCCTTCTTGGAGCACTTTGGCGAGGGTCTGCACACCTTGGAGGTAGATGTCACGCAGGGCGCGTTTATGCGGGTCCTTGGGTGCCACTTCCAGGCCGTGTTTTTCGGCAAGATAAATACGGAAGAAATCCCGTTCCCGTTCGAAAAAGTCCATTTTACGGTGCACAATGCCATGCAGCTTGGCAAGCGGTGGTTTGCAGGTCTCGGCTTCCTGCACGGTCGTTGCGGTGACCGCATCGTAGAGTTCTTCTACCACTTGCAGAAAGAGGTCGTCTTTATTTTTGTAGTAAATATAGATCGTCGCCTTTGACATGCCGGCGCGTTGGGCAATTTCTTCCAACGTGGCGTGTTGATATCCCGATTCGGCGATCACTTCTTTGGCGGCCTGCGCAATGGTGGTTTGCATAAAATTGCGTAGCACTTCCTGCTTCGCCTGGCGTGCGTT
The DNA here is from genome assembly GCA_027294925.1 of bacterium. Next base: position 12,478 of record JAPULM010000322.1, on the reverse strand, counting down.
TTTGTGCATCATACCGTCTCCTCACCATTGACAGGCAAGGGGTGTTAATAAATATTTTGTTATTGTAATGACTTTATAGTCACTCTACAATACCACCAATCTATTTTGCCAGACAAGGATAACCATGCAGGGTCAGGGGATCGATTGGACACTAAGACGTTATTCGTTATACACTTGACCAAAATTTAAACCGAGTTAGGATATAGAGACTGGGCGCAGACAGCAGCGGTAGACACAGGTACAGCAGACGTTCTACAGAAGGAGATTGTTATGGCTCAGGCAGTGGCGGCAGACGGTGTGACAACGCTATATGATCAGCTTGAAGGGCGCATTCTCGAACGAGATCAACTTGGTGCAAGCAAAATTTATTATGACCTGGTGCGAGCGCAACGGCCGTTGACCGAAATTATCCGACAAACGGTGCGTATCCATGCCCCCTATACCCATGTGCCGTATCATCAGCGCATTGATAATGGGTTCGTCCGTTTCGTTAACAACGATCACTGCCTGCTCAGTAACCGTGCAAGCTTGCGTCTACCCGAATTTTTGCCGCCTGCACTGCACTATTTGCCGATGGCGCAGACCATCTGGTACGTGCCCACTGGCCTGGATCCATGGAACCAGTTGCTCGGCCATGCGCCGGGCCACTACGGACGGCGCACCTATATGGTCGATGCGGACAAACCGGTTCCCCAGCCGAGCGTGCATTGGGAGGATCAGGAGCCGCTGTATCTGGAAGGCCCTTTTGAGGAGCGCCTCAATCACTGGCTTACCCTGGTTCAGTATGGCCAGGTGATCGAAGCGTACCGCGTCTTTCTGGGTTTGTTTGAAGAAACCGAGCATCGCCAGGAACTGCTCGCCCACCTCGCGTTTACAGGTCTGATTGACGTGCAGGACCGCATGTTGCTAAACCGTTCTTATACCACCGGACACAAATCCTATCGCGCCCGGGCAACGATTGAAATCGGCAATGCCCTGGGCTGGCACGATGTGCATGACGTTCTCTACGCTGGGGTGCTTGATATGGCGGTTGGCCCCAGGTGGCACGCTGCCTATGAAATGGGGTGTCAGGTGGCCTGGAACAGGCTCGCCCAGAGCGACGAACAGCCGTCCTCATCCATGCAGTTCAGCCCAGCGCTGCAACCTGAGCGTCATTTGCTGGCCAATCATGCCCCTTTGAGCCAGACGGAAGCTAACGATTTGGTACATGCGCTAACGCAAGAGCATGAGCCCGCCTACATGGATGCCATCACCACCCTGCTGCTGGCTGGCAAAGATCCGAAGCAGATTCTTGATGTCATGCAGGTGGCGTCAGCTCATATCATCCTGCAAGTCGGTACACCTGAAGGCTTTTCGATGCCGCATCATGGCTACGAATATTCCAATACGCTGCGTTGGTTCTACGATAATTTTGACCACCCGCATCGCATCAAATTGCTCTATGTGGCAGGCTCGTTTATTAATCAGTGCGCCTGGTGGACACATCACACGCCGGGCAATGGTGCGGCTGACACCAGCGTGCCGCAAGGCGCCAGTAAACTGTCGCAGGATAGACTCTTACAGCGTCTGGACGCTGCGATGATGGCGCTCAATCCACCCGAGAGTGTGGCCTGGACACGGGCTTACCTCGAGGCAGGCTACGATCGTAAACCTCTGGTGCAGACCTTGGCGCTGGGTGCTGTGAAAGAAGGCAACGATCCGCACAACCAGGAAATTGGCCTGTGTCTGGTTGAGGACTATATGCACAGCACGGCTGCCGATCGCGACACTTTGTTAATGGCGTGTGCACAATTCATTGCCGGGCACCAGAAATACGGTGATCCAATTGAGTCTTACCGGCGCTTCACGGAAGCCTTTGACCTTTGAGAGACTGCCTCTAAGCAGCCGGACATCTTGGCATGTTAAGCATCACGCCCCGGGTCCACGTTCCATCGTGTACGGCTGCCAGCGGCGCAAGTTGCTGTTGGCCAACACGGAGGGATTCACACATGTCCTTGGCCACCGTCCACTGAGTACCAGGGCAATATCTTGACCAACACGCCGCCGCCGTTCGGGATTCATACGAGCTGATGCTGACGCCACGTGCGGGGTGAGAATGACATTGTCCATTTTAAGTAGCGGATTACCCGGATCAGGCGGTTCCTGTTCCAGAACGTCAAGTCCGGCGGCGGCAATCCATCCCTCTTGCAAAGCTCGAATGAGGGCGGCTTGGTCAACCGTAGGACCGCGTCCGGCATTGATGAACAAGGCTTCCGGCTTCATCAGCCGAAAATGTTCTTCGCTTAACATATGATCGGCTTCCGCTGTGGCCGGCGCGTGCATCGAGATAATGTCCGAACGTTGTAGCAACTCGGTTAAGCCGACCGGCTCCACCCCGTACTGCGTAATGGTCAACTCCTCGATATAGGGATCGTAAGCCAACATGCGGACGCCAAACGCCTTGGCGCGCACTGCCGTAGCACGCGCCACGTGGCCAAAAGCGATAAAACCAAGTGTCTGCCCCATCAAGCGCGGGTAGTGATACAGCATCGGCCGCCCTTCCACCCAACGCCCTTCCCGAACCAGCATGTCCATCGTGGTCAGACGGCGAAACGTAGCCAGAATCAGCATCATGGTGTGGTCTGCCACTTCCTCAATAAACGTGTCCGGTACATTGGTTACCGGGATGCCGCGCGCCGTAGCCGCATCGATATCGACCGCATCCGCTCCGACACTACCCAGAGCGATAACCTTACACTGCTCCATATTGTCGATAATCGTCTTGGTGATACGCCGCCCTTTGACGATGATAGCATCCGCATCGCGGGCCGCGTTGATGAAGTCCGCTTCTGTGTTTGCCACCACCTCGACAATCTCGGCGTCGATGGGCGCCAACGCTTCCATTTCTAGCTTGTAACCACCCTCATCAACCGTATAGGTCATACTGCTTACCTGTTGGGTCACAACTTTAAATGTTGCCATGCGAGTCTTTCCTCCTGAGGTTTATTGTCGCCGCCTGCAGCGCCGCGACGGCCAGGGCGATTTGGCGATTTTCGTGGTCGAGAAGGCGCGCTGCGATGATGCGGTAAAATGGTAAAAACCAGTAGCGCGCACCTGGCATAAAGAATTTGCCGCGTAGATGATTGACGATCAAGCAGCTCTGCGCATCAATCGGTACGATGGTAAATGACTGGCTATGCGGGAAGTAATCTCTGCCTTGCTCTTGCAGCTCGCTCCAGGCGACAAAATACTTGCGATAGATGCGAATACGCGCTATGCGGGTACGGCGATACAGGCCACATATATTGTGCCGGATGGGCACCCGGAGTCCGGCCTGCATGACAGGCTCTGAGAACGGCACATCCGTATGGAAGACGTTAAGCCGGAGAAGATGCCGTACATCAGACATCCATTGCCAGACCATGTCGGCCGAAGCGTTAATCCGCAAACGTCGCTCGCCCTGGTAAATCATCGCCTCACCTTAGATTTCGGAAGGCGGAATAACCCTTTTTCTTTCGATTCCGCAATCCGCATTCCGCAATCCGCATTCCGCATTTCCAGCTATTACACCCCTGGTTTGAGTTGTTGTTGGGTCTCGGCTGCTGCCGTGACATCGTCCCACTCCCACAGCTGGGGGATCGTCTGTACGTCGGACCATCGTTCCGCCTGGTCGGCATAATGTGAGCTGCCGGGATGGCCCGAGGCGCCCAGCGGTACAATCCAGCGCGAGCGGCGCCAATCGGCCGGATCATGGATATAGCGATTGACCGACATCGACGTTAGCACAAAACGATCCGTTATTGAATAACCACCTTGCTGCGGGGTATCGCCATCGCCACCGGCCGGTACGCTGGGCGGATCGAGCAACGCGGCGAGTTCCGGAAAGACCCGTGACAACGGATGCCGAGGTCGTGTGTAATGCACTTGGTCCCAGGTCCAATCAGACATCTCGTCCCCGAGTCGCTGACGCAATTCCGCCACCGCCCGTTGCAGGGCCGAGGTCACCATCCCTGACCAGGTCTGCCCAGGGGACAACAGTGACGTATCCCCATTGCCCATTGCTGTAACGGCCTGGGCATAAATCTGGTTGGCATGGGCGGGTGCACCGCGTCCTGTCCCATACACTGAGGCAAGTGCTTGATCAGCACATCCTTGCAGGCTTGTTTCGATGATATCGGTGTATAGATAGGTGCGTGCTGTGGCATAAATAGTCGCGGCCACTGAGGCACGATCCATTTGACAATTCCACTGCAGCAGGATGTCACGCGCCGCCACCAGCAGTGGGTCTGTGAGTTGACACTGTCGCAACAGGTTGACCAAGGCCTGCGCCGGGATGGACTGCCGGTCAGCGTGAATGGCGGCCATATCGTCAACCGTCGCTGTACCTGGGGTCAGCGTCCGGATGCATTCGGTAACGCGACGGGCGCGGAAATCCGACCCAAAATAGGTATTGATATAGTAGGGATAGTCATGCGTCGTAACGGCATTATTACAGGTAACGGCAAAACCGGCCTGCGGATTGCGAATATGGGGCAGCTCTTCAAACGGGATTTGCCCCTGCCACTCGTGCTCACCCGTCCAGCCCGGCACCGGACACCAGGCATTGGCCATTGAACGCAGCGGAATGCGGCCCCGATATCGATAGCCGAAGGCGCCGTGCACATCGGCATAAACAAAATTGTTGACCGGCTCGGTCCATTCACGTAGTGCTGCCTCGGCTTCGTCTGCTGAGCGCGCCAGCAGAAGCTGATAGACGCTGTCCGGCCAGGGGGTGCCGCTCTGCGTGCCAGGATGACAAAAAGCCAGCCCCCATCCGGTGTCCGGATGGCCGGCAATAATTGGGCCGTGCCGGGTCGTCACCACCCGCAGGGACTCAGCTGTGCCGTTGCGTACGTGCAAGGTTTGGTCTGCGACGTCAGCAGGTAGCCAGTTGTCTTTAAAGGCATATTGCAACTGCCCGTGATGACTGCGAAACTGTTCAATATAGAGGTCTTGATAGTCACCATAGCCGTGCGTCATACCCCAGCCGACATACTCGGTATGGCTAAAGTGGGGGGCCCCCGGTAGACCCGGCACGGCGTAGCCGCTCACCTGAAATTGCGGACAGACGATATGCGTTTGATAGTAGACATTAGGTGTATCCAGACCACGGTGTGAATCACCTGCCAGCAGCGGCAGACCCGACGCTGTGTAAGCGCCGGAGACCACCCAGGCATTGCTGCCGCCATCCACTTCACCGAGCCAGTTGAGCTGTTCCGCTGCAGCGCTCAACGCCTCGAGGCCATCAAGCGGTGGTCCTTGATACGTTTCTCCTGGTGGCATGGCCACCAAGCCACCCTGCGGATAGCCGCGAAATAGCGCGGCGGCCTTGTCTGGGCCGATACCCAGGGCAAGTTGAGCGCGCCACAGTTTCATTTCATAGACGCCCATCAGCATATTGCGGACTTTGTAGACAGCCAGGCAATGCCAGGCTTCCCAGGCTTCCGGCGTGGTGTCTAGAATGGTGTATTCAATCGGCAGGGTACGCGTGGTGGCGAGAAATGCATTGACGCCGGCGCTATAGGCGTCCAACATGGCGCGCGCTGGGTGACTACAAACCCGATAATCAGCCTTAGCCGCCTGCTCGAGCTGCAACCTTCGCATCAGCCGATCTTCCACCAGACCATCGGAGCCGGCAAACTCTGACCAGCGTCCAAGCGCCCGCTGCCGGTCGTAATCCATGTGCCACATACGATCCTGTGCGGTGACCAACCCTTGGGCAAAAAAAGCATCGTGTTCAGTTGCCGCCCGGATGTGCGGGACGCCCCAGCGATCACGAATAATCTCAACCGTTTGTTGCAAGCCGGATACACTCAGGGTTGACGTGACGTCGGGCAGGGCGGTGTGAAGATCCGCCTGCGTGATACGTTTGGACATGCTGCCTCCGTGATGAATGGATTCCTCTGACACCTCATGACTTTCCTCAATCTTAGGACACCTCCTGGTGTTAGATTAACACACTTGTCAATGCGTCAATCTCTATTAAACCACATCAAACTGCGGCTTATCAGAAGTTGTGTTCTAAGCGATGCCTATTAAGTTGTAAACAACGATTATTGCCTAGTATATAATCTGTTACGCTTATGACAACTATTAAAAAGTATCGTTTGACACATAGTCTCTTATCTCATATTCTCACGATATTAGGATATTGTTGCTACCTACTAAGCGTTATGATGCAGGGATCCATCCTCAAGTTAATTTAAAATTATACAAACTAGGACGAACACCCCTGCATCAACGTTTCGCCACAAAAGCAAATGTGTTCCGCAAGCCTGCGTCGGTATGAAACCACTTGACAATGCCTGGCGTCCTTGATACAAAAGACACTCCTTAACATCTGCGGGTAGCGTTCGTACGAATTCCTCTTGTTCGCATTGCACAACAAAGCTGACTGTACGACTGTTTCGAGATCGCTCTTCTACCCATGTCGTATGGCTCTGTGTAGGGTGGGGCTCGCCCCATCGACGGTCCCTGGTGGGATAAGGCCCCACCTTATTGGCAATCTATGCAATCAGGAGGAAACAATGATGGATCAGAACGCGAAGACCACCGGACTGAGCCGGAGGACCTTTCTCGCCGCCGGCAGTGCTGCGGTGGCCGGGGCTGCTTTAGGCGGGCTCGTCTCCAAGAGCGAGGCGGCTAAGCGAGACCCTAGTAAAGGTGGCACGCTTAAGTTTGCTACGCGTCTTGATGCCTCCGGTCTCGATTCACACCGCAATAATCAGTATCACACGTCTCACCCAATTGCGGCGATGTACACCGGCCTGACCGATATCAATTATAAAGGAGAAATCGTCCCTGGCGTCGCCGAGAGCTATGAATCGAACAAAGATCTGACGCAGTGGACCTTCCGCTTGCGCAAAGGGGTGTTGTTTCACAACGGCCGGGAGGTCGATGGCGATGCGATCAAACAAAACCTGATGCGCATCAAAGACCCCAAAATCGGCAGCAGCTGGCATCGGGGGACGATCAAAAGCATTGAATCGGTCGATATTCTTGACAAATACACCATACGGATCAACCTGCATTTACCCGATGCCGGTTTGCCGGCCAACGTCATGCATTATCCCACCAACCTGCAGGCACCGGATAACTTTGACAAAGCTTCTGAACATCCCAGTGGCACCGGGCCCTTCAAGTTTGTCACCTGGAAACGCTACGAGCAGACCCGCTTAGTACGCTTTGAAAACTACTGGGAAACGGATGCCCAGGGCAATAATTTGCCGTATCTGGACGAGATCATCGGCCGCCCCAAACGTGAAGACGCGGTCCGTCTCACCGCGCTACGCGCGGGTGAGGTCAATTTTATCGATCACATGGCCTATGCCAATGTGGAACCGTTCCGGAAGAAGTACGGTAACCAGTACAACATCTGGCCGCTACACCTCGGTGGGGTTTTTGTGTCGTTCAACTGGGCGAAAGGGCCGTTTCAGGACAAGCGCCTGCGGCAGGCGGCTGCGCATGCGATCGATCGCGAAGCCTTGCATCACGCGGTCTTTTTCGGACAAGCTCGCATGCTGACCCAGCCGTACCCACCGGGTAATCCCTGGTATATGGATGAAGCCGGGTATAAGGTGCTCGAGCACGACCCGGAGAAAGCCAAGTCACTAATCAAAAAAGCCAAAGCAGTCGGCATCAGCATTGATCTCCTGGGTTGGACCAGCCCGACCTACAGCGTTCAGTTGGCCGAAGTCCTACAAAGCATGTGGACTGAAGTCGGCTTCAAAGTTCGCGTCCATCCCGTCGATCGGCCCACTGGCGGAAAGATGCTGAAAACGGAGAATTTCAGCGCTCTCGTGCAAGGCCATAGCTATCGTTTTGATCCCGATTCCTTCTTCGATCGCAACATCCACTCGAAGAGCAGTTATGCGCAGCGCAATCACGGCTGGGTTAATGCGCGCTACGACAAGTTGATCGAAGAGGCCAAACGAACCGCCGATCCGTCCAAGCGCCGGGAGTTGTACACAGAGGGATGGAAGGTCGTCAATGAAGAGCTGCCGCAATTTCACTTATCAGAATTGAGTATGATTTCTGCAACACATAAGTCGGTGCAGGATTACGAACCGTGTGTGGTGGCGCCGTTCACGTATAGTGGAGGCGGCATTCGCATTGCCCACATCAAATCGTAGGAGTAACAGCATCTAGGGGCACGGCACGCCGTGCCCCTACATCGATATTTAAACACCAGAGTCTGGGTGCGTATCCTGGCCAAGCGTCCAATACCCGGCACCGAAGCCACAAGACCCAAGACGACCGCTGCAACCAGCGGCTCGCAAAATTTCTGCGTCAGTTGAAAACGCCACCAGGTTAGCGACACACGTGACGCCGTGGCGGAAAAGTCTTTCTCGCTGCTAAGGGTGGTTAATCCTGGACCTTAACCATTTTTTATTACGCTCTCAGTTGTTGCAACATCGCCTGGGTGCGCAGACGAAACTGCAAATTTTTTATTGCTTTAATACGTCGATCAAGCACCGTGAGTTCATATTCCTTCTCGTCGAGTTCTCGATCAGAAAAACAGCCCCGTTGCTCAACAGTCAGTTTCCGGCGTAACAGATAGGCCAATCCCTGCTGCTCTGACTTACCGAAGCATCGTTTCCATAACGACATAAAGACCTCTTTCCTGAGCCAACAGCATGTTGACAAAAACTTACAGCAGATATCTTCCTTAATAAGGGCTTATTAAAATTGTGCCAAACGCCAACCCAAACATGCCAGGTTAATTATGCATGGCGCACTCAGGTGTTCTCTTGCTGTTCTTTGATGATGCTGTGATAGGCCCGTCGGCAATGGGGTATGACGTCACAAAAAGGAATAGCCCCTTTTCTTCCAATTCCGCATTCCGCAATCCGTATTCCGCATTAGCCTGTCTTAGCTCCAGATTAGATTGCGGTACGGCACGGTGCCGGCGCCTTCGATGTCGTCGAGCAATATTTCCTCCCACTCAAGGTAATCGATGACATTTTGGCGCCTATCACCAGGGCGCTCAGAGGACGCCAGCCAGTGATCGTCACGCGGCGAAGCCAACCGTTCGGCGCCGCTCGAGACCTCTAGCCCTGCCTCGCGCCACGCGACGTTGCCGCCGGCAAGAATCAAAACGTCGCTCGCTAACGACGTGTCGAGATCATGCGCCGCCAGCCGAGCCAGCACGCCATGCTCGGAGGTAAGCAGCGTCGGGCCGTCATACGGCTCCTCTCGCAGCAGTCTGCCAAGCGCCACCCGAGAGCACCAAACAGCGCCCGGCAAGTGACGGTCAAGGTAGCAATCCGACCTGCCGACGTCGATGATACGAACTGCTTGCGCCCGCCGCAGCGCATCGACCTGGTGGGCGGTCAATTCCCGGCGCGCAGCCACCTCGAAGCCAATATCATGTCTTGCCTCAGGGCCGCTCACAAGCGAACGGCCGTCAAGGCCATCACCCAACACTGCAACTTCTCCCCAGCCCATCTGGGCAAGCCACAATGCGGTGATGGTTGCACGCACCGTGTCGTCATCCACCAACACAATGCGTGCCTGTAGGGTCGCAAAGTAATGGTCGGGGCTCATCACAATGCTGCCGTGCGGCGCGTTGCGTGCTCCGCCGAGATGACCTGCCACATATTCGTCCGGGCTGCGAACATCAAACACGTAGGTGGTGCGAGCCTTGTCGCCGCGCCAGCCTTCAAGCGTTGCCATATCAATACGGAGTAGCCCTGCGCGGTTGGCGATACGCGCCGCCCGTGCGCTTGCACGATCGACAGCGACGGCAGATACAGGTGCGGGGAAGCGACTCGCATTGGTCTCCAGCTCTAGCCCTTCGAGAAGCCACCCCCGCGTGCCATGATGCAGCACGTAGACATCGTTGGGAACCCCGGCAGCCTTGAGACTTAGACCGCCCAGGATGCCGCGCGTCGCACTCATACAGTTGACCACGACCTTGGTCGAGGCGCTCGGCACGAGGTCGTCAAAGCAGCGCACCATGTCGGCGCCTGGCGCATCAATGCTGCCGGGAATATTACCCTTGCGATACTCGGCAGGCGGTCGGCTGTCGAGGACGATGTAGTCCTCGTCAGAGCGCAGCGCACGATCGAGTTCGGGTGGCGAGATAAATGTCGGGTGACCGAAGCGCTTGGCAAAGGCGCCGAACCCTTTCGTCAGCACCTCGATCTCAGGGAAGAGCGTCAAGCCCGCTGCCACCCAGGCAGGCGCGCCACCTTCAAGCACGGCGACCTCCGAGTATCCGAGGCGCTCAAGCCGCTCGGCTGCCAGCGCCGCCTGCACGTCGCCACCATCAGTGAGAATGATGCGCGTGGTGCTTCTCGGTACCAGCTTTGCAATGGATAGCTCCAGGTACGACAGCGGCAAGTTGGCCGCAAGCAGCGGGTGGCCGGCGCCAAAAGGGACAATTTCTCGTACGTCGAGAAAGGCGATCTCCAGCCGATCGGCAAGCATGGCGACAACTTCCAGGGCAGAGACGAAACGCGTCATAGCAGCATATCCCTATCAGGTCAGCAAGCTCAGACAGAGCGAGGATGGCAGCGTGCTCTTTTTCACCGCGTGCACCAATGTCTAGCGGCGCAAACCAAGACACACGTCGCGCCGCTGATCTCGTACTGCGTACTGCAATGACCCCGCCAGTTGGCGGGGGTCAAGCCCGTCGTCGTTGTTTATGGCCTTAATGGCTATGACTCATACGGCTATGATTATGGCTATGTGGATGTTCTTCATGCTCGGGCACCCAGCCACCCGTCTCAGCCTCGTCTAAGGTGGCGAGAATCGTCTTGGCCAGTTCTCGAGCCGCTTCCGGTGTGAGTTCAACCGCGACGCGAGCACCCGGACCCGCAGCTTCATTGACAAAGTCAATATTAAGCGCGTGTTCCAAACGGACATGAAACGGATGATCATAGGAGACATTCGCCTCACAGATGTCAAACCATCCCTGGGCGCCTTTACCACTTCCGGTAATCTTGGCTTGGTGAACAATCATCGTACACATCGATAGACTCCCCTGGGTTCGTCTCAGTACGCCGGCTTAAGCCGACGTACTGAGGTATTTGTCGAGGAAGGCAAACGTTTTTTGCCAACCGTCCACCGCTTGCTCTTGCCGATAGTTAGGCCGATCATAGTAGAAAAACCCATGTCCGGCGCCTGGGTACATGTGAAATTCGTAAGTCTTACCATGTTGTTTCAATGCTTCTTCGTGCTGGGCAACCTGGTCCGGCGGCGGCGCTTGATCATCTTCACCAAACAGGCCCAGAAGTGGACATGACAGATCCGCCGTATAGTCAATGGGCGGCACCGGCTGCTTCGCAGGACGGTCATCCGCTGCTTGCACCACACGCCCGCCCCAGCAATCGATCGCAGCGTCAAAACCTTGCAAGCGACTGGCGACAAGCATGGTGTGACGGCCACCGGAGCAGGTACCAAAGACGCCTACCTTGCCGTTACAGTTGGGCAACGAACGCAGATAATTCAGCGCGCCACCGACGTCGCCAATGACTTGCTCATCCGCCACCCCCCCTGCCGAACGCACCATTGCCGCCACATCTTCAGGCGTTCCATGGCCTTCGCGACAGTAGAGATTGGGCGACAAGGTCAAATAGCCGTGATGGGCAAAGCGCCGGGTAAACTCCCGATACAATTCATCCCAACCCGGCAGGTGATGGATCAGAACCATGGCCGGGTAGGGTCCAGCGCCCATTGGCCTGGCGAAGTAGGCATTGATCAAGTCGCCATTTGCGCCTTGTACCATGATGGTTTCCGCCGCCATCCCTTCATACATGTCAGTCGTATACATCGGTGCCTCCTAATTCAGCTCGGCTGTGCGCCTATGAGCTTGCACAACCAGGTTTTACCACACACACGCACATCGGCCGGACGGCCGATGTGCGTCGAGAAATTGGCAATCGGAGTCGAATTTGCAACGCGCATTGTAACGTCACGACGCATGGGATACAAGTTGCAGTAACGTTTCATGTCTGAAATTTTAGTGGCAATGATGATGGCCATGGCGACAGTCGTCATCGCTCAATACCACCGCAGCGGCGGTCAGGCCGGCACCGACAATCAGCAGGCTAATAGACCACAGCAGCCACGATTGCTCAATACGCTTATGCTCGAACTCACGGCAGGCATACGTATCTCCCGCTCGACAGTCAGCCTTGATCTGCTGCGTATGAGCGCTGCACCCTGCGAGCAGTAATAGCGTCACCACTGTAAGCGCTGTGGCTCTCATTGTAACGACCTTTCACTGAACGGCCTTCGTGGCCATCTGGTTGAGGCTAACGATTCGCCTCCGAATCCGAGTTATGTTGAGCAGCATTCTAGCCCCATCGTCCTCTGTACACAAGCGCCATTGACGCCTGCCCAGCAATTCTCATTTTGTCCTATTAGGCAGCCTGAGCGGCATATATTGACACGTCAGATCATTGAGATCGTGATATACAGCCGGAAAACCTCATGAGTTGTCATTCAATGTAGA